>WTGD01000383.1 GCA_011523725.1 Nitrospinota bacterium | reverse complement strand
ACCGCTCGGCCTCTTCGACTCCCCCTCAAGGGGGGAGTGAAATTCAAAAGCGTGCACGCAACCTAAAATCGATTCTTGGGACTTTTTCAACAACCTCGACAAGGGGGGTCGGGGGGACGAGGCAAAAAGGAATGGGGAAGCCGTTTTTCCGCGTCTGAAAGGCTTCCGTCGTGAGCGTCTACGCGCGCCTATTCATCGAGTTGCGCGCTCTTCACGATGTATCCGCCGGACTTTTTGTCGAATTCCAGTTCCAGCATCCCGCGGGCTTTCGCGTCCTCGAGCAGGTGCTTGAACGTCTTGTATCCGTGGTAGGATTCGCTGAATCCCGGCTTGCGGCGCTTCAGGGCCTGCTTCACCATCGAGCCCCAGACCTTTTCTTCCTCGCCCCGCTCCCGGGCCAGGTCCTCGGTCGTCTCCAGGACCAGGTTGAGCCCTTCCAGCCGCTTTTCCTCTTCGCCGTCGACGGCTTTCTTTCTTCCGCCGCGGGCGGCCGGCCGCTTCCGTTTGGCCTTTCCCTGTTTTTCGGATTCGCGCATCAGATCGTCGTAATAGATGAACTCGTCGCAGTTCGAGGTCAGCAAGTCGGAGGTCGAGTTCTTCACGCCGACGCCGACAACCACCTTGTTGTTCTCGCGGAGCTTGCTGACCAAAGAAGAAAAATCGGAATCGCCGCTGATAATCACGAAGGTATCGACGTGCGCCTTGGTGTAGCAGAGGTCCAACGCGTCGACGACCATGCGAATGTCGGCGGAGTTCTTGCCGGACATGCGCACATGCGGTATTTCGATCAACTCGAAGGCCGCCTCGTGCATGGGGGCCTTGAATTCCTTGTAGCGCGCCCAATTGCAGTAGGCTTTCTTGACGACGATGCTGCCCTTGAGCAGCAAGCGCTCCAGCACCCTTTGAATATCGAAATCCGCGTACTTGGCTTCGCGCACGCCGAGGGCGATATTTTCGAAATCACAAAACAGGGCCATGTTCTGAATCGTGCTTTTTTCGGTCATTTGAACTCCCGTCCGATCGGCGGCGCGTGTCGCCGCAAGCGTTGCAGTCTGGTGGAGGCGGCGGGAATCGAACCCGCGTCCGAAAGGCTTCCGTCGTGAGCGTCTACGCGCGTAGCCGGTGGTGAGGGTTTCGCCCGGGACCAAGCCCACCGGCGGGCCATCCTCCGGGCTAGTCCGATTCGAATTCGCCTAGCAGGCTCCGGACCGAAACCTGGGTCGGCTAGTCCGCATCATGACGTTCCACACCCCGCCCGCGGACGAGGAGAGGGGGAACGCTCGCTAGCGTCTAGGCAGCGAGAGCCAGCTCGTTATCGGCTGGTGTGATTTTGCCACATTGATAACGGGGCCAAGTGGCGTCCCCGGCGCGCAGCTCAGACTTCAAATCCTCCCGTCGAAACCGGATCGCCCCCATGAGAGATGAACAACAGACCCGGAGCGGCGATCATCGCCCCGGGCCCGTCTCGTATACGCTATTTCCGCCTTCTCCTCCACATCTGGGGATAGAAGACGTAGCTCAGATACGCGGCGGGGAGCAGGAATATCAGCCATATCCAGAGCAGCCGGCCCTCGAACGCTCCCGGCCAGGTGGCGCCGACGGCCAGGCCGAACGCGGCCATCGAGACCTTGAGCAGGCTCACCTGCCACCAGCGCATCGTGTAGTCCCTGAACATGTCCCGTATCACCTGTTCCTCTCCCTGAGCGCGCGCTCGATCTCGCGGTTCGCGGCGCGCTTTTTGAGCTCCTCGCGGCGGTCGTGGAACTTCTTGCCCTTGCCCACGCCGATCTCCACCTTCGCGCGCCCCCGGGCGAAATACATCTTCATCGGCACGAGCGTCATGCCCCGCTCGTTCACGCGGCCGATCAAGCGGCCGATCTCGCGCTTGTGGAGCAGGAGCTTGCGCCTGCGCGTGGGCTCGTGGTTGTGGATGTTGCCGTGCCCGTAGGGGCTGATGTGGCAATCCACCAGCCAGGCCTCCCCATTGATGATGTCGCCGTAGCTCTCCTTCAGGTTCGCGCGGCCCTCGCGCAGCGCCTTCACCTCGGTGCCCGTGAGGACGAGACCCGCCTCGTAGGTCTCGTCTATCGCATAATCGGCGCGGGCGCGCCTGTTCTCGGCAACGATTTTTATGCCGCCCGCCATCACACACCTCATGAAACCTAAGAAAAAGAAAAAGGAGCGCATCGCTCCTTGGGTTCTCTCGTCATCGGGAACAATATAGCCCTTCAGGGGATTTTTCGCCACCAGGGAAATTTTATGGGGGATCCGTAAGTGAAACGAATCAGGAGCCTTGTCGCTTGGGGCCGTTGGAAAAGTTCCAGGAAACGATTTTGGGTTGCGCGCACGTTTTTGAAGTTCACTCCCCCCTTGAGGGTCGGGCTTCCCGAGGGGAAAGCCCGACGATGAAGCCGAGCGGTTTTTGCGAAGGCTGAATCGGTGGGGGGTGAAATGCGCTTTCTCGCCACTCCGGCTTATACCCCCCACCGGT
>WTGD01000202.1 GCA_011523725.1 Nitrospinota bacterium | reverse complement strand
TAAATTTCCGTAAATTTTCGAGGGGAAATGCGGGGAATTGCGGGGCCGGGATGCGGGCGAGAGAGTCGCCTCCGGCGGCCGGATTCCGCCACCGCCACATCCAGGCGCAGGGGAATTCTGCCACGGCCCGCGCCTCCCGCCATGACGGCAAATGCGGGGAGTTGCGGGCAGTTGCGCCCCCCGCCGCGTATGCGTGAACTACGCCCCTAGGGCCCCGGGTAGGCTTCGGGCGGCTTTGCGTCGTCGGGCGATCTCTTTGATTTTATTCGCCTTCTGGTGACGATCGAATCGTCCTTGAGCCGCGCGATCGGGTCTTCCTCCTCATCCCCGCGGCCGTAGGCGTTGCCCTTCTCGAAGGCGAGCCTGCCGAAGAGGCGGTTCAGGTTGTTGCGCGCGACCTCCTCGTCTTCGGCTTCGTTTCTCGGTTTCTTCATGGCTTTCCTCTCCCCCTCCTTCTCCAAGCAAAGTCAATAGTTTACAAGAATTTCCACCGCTCGCCCACCGCCATCAATTTGACGCGGGAGGCGTCCGCGCCCGTCTCGGCCATGTGCTGCTTGAGCACCCGGGGCGGGTGGTCGAGCGGCTCGTCCGTCAGGTCGAAGGTGCCCCAGTGCATGGGAATCATCCAGCGCGCGCCCAGCTCCCGAAACGCCCGCAGGCCCTCGGCGGGGTTCATGTGGGAGTAGCGCATCATCCAGCGCGGCTCGTATGCGCCGATAGGGATCATCGCCACGTCGATGGCGCCGAACTTGCGGCCGAACTCCCTAAACCCTTGAAAATAGCCGCTGTCGCCGCCGTGGAAATACCGGCGCGCGCCGGTTTCGATGAGCCACGAACACCAGAGCGTGGAGTCGCGCGCCATGCCGAAGCGGTTCGACCAGTGCTGCGCGGGCAGGCAGGTGAGGCGCGCGCCGCGGTGCTCCGCACGCTGCCACCAGTCGAGCTCCACGGCGCGCCTGCCGAGCGATTCCACGAAGGCGCCCAGCCCCATCGGCACGAACCAAGTGACGTCTTCGGGGAGGTTCTCTATCGTCCACGCGTCGAGGTGATCGTAATGGTTGTGGGAGACCAGCGCGGCGGCGCCATTCGGAATCGAGGCCGCAGGCACGCCCGGCGGCTGATGGCGTCCATGCCAGAAAGCCCCCGCGCCGAAATGCGGGTCCGTCAGGACGACGCCCTCCCCGTCCTGGATGACGAAACCGCAGTGGCCGATCGAGGTGATGGAAGGCTCGTTCTGCGGCTTCGCCAGATACGCGCCGTCGTTGGAAACGACTGGAACTACTGGCGTTCTGGCGTTTTTGACTTCCGCGAACTCGTTTCGGTACAGGAATTTCCATTTGTACAGATTGACCCGCGAACCCGGGTTCGGCCACCAGGGGTTGAACCACCTCCCCGGCCCGCCGTGCGGCCAGTAGAGGGATTCCGCCTCGCGCGTGAGGAGGCCCTGCGCTTCGGGAGGCGGCGCCGTCGGCCCCTTGATGCCCAGACCCATCTTCGCGCATCCTCCCGCCAGCCCCAACGCGCCGAGCCCCGCGAGACCGGTGCGCTTGAGAAACTTCCGTCTGCCGATTTTCGGTTTCATCGCAACCCACGCGGCGGCGGATTCAGACTGCCTCCGGACTCGGGAAGAAGTATATCAGCCCAAAGACGCATACCACCCCGCAATCGCCCGGCCCATCTCATCGGGCGAATCCTCATGGCAGTAGTGAAGCCCGACTACCGTCACCTCCTCCACGTTCGGCCAACTGCGAACCATGCTGCGGTGTTCTCCCACGAGCACGGCGCCGGGGTCCGAATTGATGAAAAGTTTCGGCACCGGATGCCGCTCGAGCCAGGCGTTGTTTCGCTCAATGATTTCAAGAACATCCGCAGGCTTGCCTTCGATGGGAATCTCGCGCGGCCAGGTGAGCGTGGGCCTCCTGTCCTCGCCGGGATTCCGGTAGGGCCTCCGGTATTCGTCGTGAATTTCCCGAGAAACCTCGCGGATGACCATGGCGGGCAGAATCTTCTCCACGAAGAAATTCTGCTCCAGGACGAGTTCCTCGCCCTCCTCGCTCCTGAACCTCCTGAAGAGGGCCTGTACCTCGGGCGGCCAGTGGCTCCACTCGAAATTGCCGAGGACTCCCTGGCAGATCACGACGCCCTTGAGCGCATCCTGCCGGTCCGACGCCCAGGTGAAGCCCAGTTGCGCGCCCCAGTCGTGCGTCACGATGGTGACGTTCTCCGTGACCCCCAGCGCATCCATCAGCGCGTTCGTGAACGGCTGGTGATCGACCAGGCGGTAGGTGGAGCCCGGGAGTTTTTCGGAATCGCCCTGGCCGATGTTGTCTATCGCGATGCAGCGACCCAGCCCCTCGACGTGCGGAATCACGTTGCGCCACATGTAGGAGGAAGTGATGTTGCCGTGAAAAAAGACAATCGGCTCCCCCTCGCCCGCCTCCACGTAGGCCATCTTCCGGCCCAGGACTTGCGCGAATTTCTTCTCATACCTCATGCGAGGTTCTATGGCCGTCATTCCTTTCCTCTTGCGTTCGTCTCTAGTCGCCCACGCGCAACACCAGCTTGCCGCGCACGTGGCCCCCTTCCAGGAGCGTGTGGGCTTGGGCGATGTTCCCGGCGTTCATGACCCCCATATCAGTGAGCTCAGGCGGTTTGAGCTCCCCCGCCTCCACCCAGCCGCGGATTTCCTCAAGGGCTTTCTTGTAGACGCCGTAGTATGCGGGCCCGCCCCCGCGCACGGGGGCGCGCAGGAAGGTGCCGTGAAACGAAGCCGATTTGGTGAACAAGGGGCCTTCCTGAGATGAGAAAAACTCATCGATGGGCGCACCCGGCTCTGGCGCGATGGAGGAGATTCGCCCCCAGTAGTCCACCACCTCGCAGCAGAGTTTTTTCATCTCGCGGCCCACGAAATCGAACGTGGCCGGATATAAACGGCCCCCGTTCATCTCCACCGCCCGGCGCGACAACTCATCGAGCGAAAGCCCCGGATACTTGAGCACAGAGACGGGGGCGGGAGCGATCAATTCCTCGATGTATTTCGCGCTCTCATCGCTTCCCGCCGTCACGACGATGGGAGACGCCCCGATGCGCGCGAGCATTTGAAGCCCCATGGTTCCCACGCCGCCCGAGCCGCCCGCCACGAAAACCGCTTCTCCCGGCTCCACCCGCGCCTTCATGATCACCGCCTCATGGGCGGTCAGCGACACGAGCGGCAGCGTGGCCGCCTGCTCGAAAGTGGCGTTTATGGGCTTTTTCACGACGAACGCCTGATGGATGCACACGAACTCGGCATAGCCGTCCCCGCCGCTGTCGCCGAACCTCGGCAGATAGGCCATCACCTCATCGCCGGGGGAGAACTCCGTCACGTTCTCACCCACCGATTCGACCACGCCCGCGGTATCCCGGCCCAGAACGATGGGAACCGCGCCCTGGTTGCCGCCCCGCCTGGCCTTGAAATCGGTCGGATTCACCGAGACCGCCTTCGCCCGGATCTTCACCTGATCGGCATCGGGTTCCCTCTCGGGCCAATCCGCGTCCTCGAAATTCTCCACACCGCCAAACTCTGTAAGTACGACTGCCTGCATTTTCACCCTCCGCTATACCATCCATGCCCCGCCCGCGACGACCATTCCCTGCCCCGTGACGTTACGGCTCTCATCGCTCGCGAGATAGACAGCCATGTGGCCTACATCGTCGGGCGTCTGCTCGCGGCCCAGCGGAACCGTCGCCTCGACGTACTCGTCGAACACGCGCCTCGCGGGCCTGTCCGTCGCCGCACCGATGATGACGCCGTGGCCCTTCTCCCAGATGTTCGTCCACAAAAGCCCGGGGTTGATCGCGTTCACGTTCACGTTGTAGGGGGCCATCTCTCTGGCGAGGCTCATGGTGAAATTCATGCACGCCGCCTTGGAGGCGGAATAATGCGGCACGTCCGCGTTCGCGCGTCTCGCGGCGAGCGAGGCCAGGTTGATGATTTTTCCGTACCCCCGTTCGCGCATGTGGGGAGCGATCGCCCGGCACATCAGAAAAACGCCCGCCGCGTTGACCGCGAAGACGGCGTTCCATTCTTCCAGCGTTATCCGGTCGATGGGCCTGCCCATGAGCGCGGCCCCCCTGCCGTGACAGTTCACCAGAATGTCGACATGCCCCATCCGATCGATGGCCGCCTGCACGATGTTCTCGGCGTCCGCCTCTCTCGACACGTCCGCCGCCAGGGCGAAATGCGCCCCCTCGCCCGCGTCGTCGAGTCCTCTTTGAGTTATCTCGTCATTGACGTCGACCACGCAAATTTGCGCGCCCTCTCGGGAGAAAGCGCGGACGATGCCCCGCCCGATTCCACCGCCGCCGCCCGTTACGACCGCTTTCTTCCCCTCCAGGCGCATTCGCATTTTCCCTGAAAACAAATCCTGTCCCGTCAACCCGGTAAAAACCACCCGGGCATGTCTCGAGGTGAAAAGATATTCTCTAGACCATCCATGCTCCGCCGGCGAGGAGCAGACCTTGCCCCGTGACGTTTTTGCTCTCATCGCTCGCGAGGTAGACCGCCATATGGCCCACGTCGTCCGGCGTCTGCTCGCGGCCCAAGGGAACCGCCGCCTGGACGAACTCGTCGAAAACGCGCCTCGCGGGTCTGTCCGTCTCCGCGCCGATGATGACGCCGTGGCCCTTCTCCCAGAGGTTCGTCCAGAGCAGTCCCGGGTTGATCGCGTTCACGTTCACGTTGTAGGGGGCCATTTCCTTGGCGAGGCTCATCGTGAAGTTCATGCACGCCGCCTTGGAAGCGCAATAGTGCGGCACGTTCTCGTTCGCGCGCCTTGCGGCGAGCGAAGCCAGATTGATGATTTTCCCGTACCTGCGCTCACGCATATGAGAAGCGATAGCACGGCACATCAGGAACACGCCCGTTGCGTTCACATTGAAGACGGCGTTCCACTCCTCGAGCGTAATCTTGTCGATCGGATTTCCCATGAGTGCGGACGCCCTGCCGTGACAGTTCACCAGAATGTCGATGTGCCCCATCCGCTCAATGGCCGTGCTTATGATGTTTTCCGCTTCTGACTCACTCGTCACGTCCGCCCCCAAGGCAAAATGCTGCCCCTCGCCGGCGTCGTCGAGCCCCTGCCCGGCCACTTCCTCATTGATGTCGACCACGCAAATCCGCGCACCCTCACGGGCGAAAGCGCGGATGATGCCCCGGCCGATTCCGCCGCCGCCGCCCGTGACAACTGCTGTTTTTCCTTCCAGACGCATTCGACTCCCTCCGTAAAAGACGCCCGCACACATCGCATCGGGCAAACATCACTCACTTACCTTTCGAGGCTGAAAAGTGATTCCATTCTTGCAGCGCAATGTCCGTCGATTCTAGCAAGATTCAGACGGGGTGAATATCTCGTAACCCCAATGCCTGAAACTCGACCTCGGAGAGTTTCCCCCGAAAGGGGAGAGTGGTATTCTCCCTCCGTTTCGAAACCCTTTACAGATCAACCGCGGACATCACGGGAATGTCCCTCAAAACGACAGGAGCATGAAATGTCTCTGATCAAAATGGCGAAAGATTCCATCGACATCGGCATCGTGGTGAAGGATCTGGACGTGGCAGAGAAATTCTACGGCGGCGTACTGGGTCTTCCTATCGTGCGTGAAGTCGAGATCACAGCGGATAAGGCCTCGCAGGCTGGTTGCGCATCGGGCAGGTTCGAGTTCAAGGCGTTCCAGGCCGGCGAGGTGCAGCTCAAGGTTGTCCAGGCGGATTCGGATCCGCCCGCCGGCGGCGGAATCGTGGACGCCTCGACCGGATACCGCTACCTGACGTTCACCGTCGAGAGCGTGCAGGAAGCCCACGACGCCCTCGTGGCGGAGGGCGTGAAGATGATGGGCGAGATCACCGAGGTCGTGCCGGGCCGGTTCATCATCTTCTTCCAAGACCCCGACGGAAACATGTTGGAGTGCGTCGGCCCCAGATAAGTTTGATGCGCGCGGACATTGCGCTCATCTTGAAATAAGACGCAGGCGCGCCCCCGAGCAAAAGCCCTGCCGCGTAGTCGGAGATTGAGATGTACGGGTTTCTCCAGGAGTATCTGGTGGAATTCGCCTATGGCGGGGTGTTTCTCGTTCTGTTGCTTTGCGGTCTGGGGCTGCCCGTCCCCGAAGACATCCCCATCATCACCTCGGGTTATCTCGTGCATCTGGGCACCATGGCTTTCTGGCCCGCGCTCACCGTGAACCTGCTCGGCATCATGCTCGGCGATCTGATGATCTACGGCTTCGGCTACTGGATGGGCCCCAAGGCGCTCGAACACCGTATGCTCCGCCGCGTCATGACACCCGAACGCATGGAGAAAGTGCACCATTTCTTCGATCGCCACGGGAGAAAAGCCATCTTTTTCGGGCGATTCGTCGCCGGTTTGCGCGCGCCGCTGTTTCTCGCGGCGGGAATCACCCGGCTTCCGCTTCGCATATTCTTCGGCATGGACTTGGCAGCGGCACTCCTGAGCGTGCCGCTGCTACTGGTGGCGGCTTGGTATTTCGGGGATCACATCGACGAGTTTCGCAGGATGGTCGGAACGGGAAAGGCCGTCTTCATCCTCGCCTTGGGAGCGGTGGTCGCCTGGGTGGGGGGTAAATATCTGTGGCGCAAGTGGAGGTCGAAAGGCTCCTCCCCCACCTCACCTTGAAGAGCCTGCGACCGCCAAGGCGCCCGGTCCGAAAACGGAGTTCGGATCGACTGCATGCGCGCCGCGCGGGTCGATTCTGAGCACGTGCATCCGGCACCCGATGCCGTGTGATTCATAGACCTCGCGCATCGCGTTGCCCACCCTGCCGGGGTGATCCCGGCAAATCGCCAAGATGCAAGGTCCCGCGCCGCTGATGCAAGTGCCCAGCGCGCCGGCCTTGTACGCCGCCTCGAATACCTCCTCAAGCGGACCCATCAACTCCGCGCGGTAGGGCTGGTGCAGCCTGTCCTGCATGGCTTCGCGGAACAACTCGTCGCGTCCGGTGGCGAACGCCGCCATGAGCGCCCCCACTCTCTGGACGTTGAAGATCGCATCGCCCAGAGAAACCTCTCCGGGCAGTTTTTGTCTCGCTGCATGCGTGCTCACCTCGAAGTCGGGGATCACGATGACCCAGCGGTAATCCTCCACCACAGGCATGCGCGTGTAGATGGTCTTGCCATCGGGGGTGGTCGCCGAGATGCAGAAACCCCCTATCAGCGCGGGCACGACGTTGTCGGGGTGTCCTTCCATTTCCACGGCGATTTGCACGAGTTCGTCCATGCCCAACGGACTGCCGAGCAGGATGTTCGCCCCCACGATTCCGCCCACGATGGCGGCCGAACTGCTCCCCAATCCACGCGCCAGCGGTATGTGGTTTCGCTGCTTCATCCACAAACCGTTGAAGGGCCGGCCCACCCGATCGAACACGCGTTTCACGGCCTGCACGCAAACATTCGATTCATCCCTGGGGATGACGTCGCGGCCCTCTCCTTCGACCTCGAGCGCCACGCCCCAGGGGAGGATGTCGAGTTCCATGCGGTTATAAATCCGGAGCGCGACGCCCAAGGCGTCGAACCCAGGACCCAGATTGGTCGTACTCGCGGGAACCTGCACGCGCACCAAAACCAAGACGACCTCCTCGAAACGGGCTTATTCCGAACGAATTTCCGATGAAAGCGCGAAGGCGCAGCCCGCCGCGCGCATCTCCTCGATGGCGTTTTCACCATCCTCGGGTTCGACGTTCACCGCCCTGATGGCGTCTTCGACCACGACGACCTCGAACCCCTCGCGCCTGGCGTCGAGCGCCGTGGCCTTCACGCAATAATCCGTCGCCAAACCGCAAACAAAAAGACGCCCTATCCCTTCCGTTTTCAAATCATCGGCCAGTGAGGTGCCGTCAAACCCCGAATACGCCTCGGCCTCGCGGGTCGCGGCCTTCGATACCACCATCTCCACAACACCTGCGTTCATGCGCGGATGAAAAGCCGCGCCCGGCGTATCGGCCACGCAGTGAACGGGCCAGATCCCGCCCTGCGCCTGAAACGAGGTGTGATCGGCGGGATGCCAGTCGCGCGTCGCTACCTTCATCCAGCCCGGGATATCCAGAAGGCGGTTCACCGGCGCGACAATCTCGTCTCCTTCGGCGACGGCAAGCGCTCCGCCCGGACAAAAATCCACTTGCAGATCGACGACGATGAGAGCGTCTTGCGCACCCGGTGCGTATTCAGTCATCGTCCTATTTCCCCTCTCCCAGCTTCAGGCGCCATTTTTTTCCGCCCGGCCCCCTGCGTATGGAAACCTCTATCTCAAGTGGATTCCCTCGAAAAACCTCCTCGAAGGAATCCACCGTCTCAATTTTCTTTCCTCCCGCCTCGAATATGATGTCTCCACGGCGAATGCCCGCGAGCGCCGCCGGAGCGCCTTCTCGAACCGAGGAAACCAAGAGCCCCCTCGCCTCTCCCCCGCCGAAGAAGCGCGCCAGCGAGGGCGTGAGTCTCTGGAGAACGAGCCCCAGTTTTTCGGGGTGCGTATATTCGCGCTCCATATGGAAGCCGTGCTCCATCACGACAGGCTTCACGTATATCGGAGATTTCATCCGCAACGCCAGCGCGACGGCGTCCGAGGGGCGGCTGTCGACCGAAAAGCGCCGGCCCCCGGCTTTCATATCGATCAGGGCGAAATACGTGCCGTCCTTGACCTCCGTGATGACCACCCGGAGAACTTCCGCCTCGAGGGTCTTGAGCATGTTGCGCATGAGGTCGTGTGTCATCGGTCGGTGATGCGCGCCTTCTTCAAGCTCCATGAGAATCGCCCGCGCCTCCGCCGGACCGATCCAGATGGGCAGCAACTTCCCCCCGATTTTCTCCTGCAGCAACAAGACGGGCTCGTCGTTCCTCTGATCGAGCAGGATGTCCTTCACTTCGACCCGGCGAAGCCCCGAGGGCGCAGCACCCGCGCTCAAGACGTGCGCATGAGCGATGAAAGCGACAAGAGCGAAAAGAAAACCCAAAAACACCTTTTTAAGCCGCATGACTTTGATTCCAGATCATTTCGCCCGCACCAGGAAACCAGCGGGCTCGACTCAGCGCGAAGGTTCCGCAGAAACCCGGAACACACATTCGGGAATCGCCATGTCCACCCGCTGCTGCCCCGGTTTTTCCTCGACCTTGGTCTCGTAGATTCCATCGCAATCCACATCGAGCAGCGTGATGTCGTATGGATATTTATTGTCCACGTCGATGTTGATTGCGAAAATCCGGTTGTTGATTGTGAGCGTTTCGAACTGGAATTCCCACTCGTCGAGATATTGCTTGATCAGGGTTTCTTCTCCGGGAATGCGCCTGCTCAGATCCCGCCGGATCCATCCGAGAAAACGGGAGCGGCTGAGTTCGGGCGTATCGAAACCCTCGGGCCTTTTCTCGATGGGGCCACCCGTATCCGTAGACGCCGCGAAAACACCTCCGGACCCCAGAAGCGCCATCGCCAAGACGACAAGAACACAGATTCGCCCGAAACGCATTATCATGAGAACCACCCTCGGTATCGACGTGAAACCCGGCGAATGGGCGGGGCCGCAACGCTTACTGCCCATGAAGATTAGCACCCGCCGCGCACCGCCTCAAGAGAAGGGCTCGCGTCTCGGAAAAGAGCGCGACGCGATTCGCCGGGCGCGCTTTGAAATTTCGGCCCAGCGGATTATTCTTCACATATCGGCGAATTCTCATCCCGATTCAAGAGGCGCGTGAAGCGCGCGCCTTCAAAACAAACATCACCGAAACTTCCGAGGAGAAGCCCAGATGACGACAAGAGAAAGAAAAGCCCGGCTCATCCGGCCCGATGAGCGCGATTCCGAAGGCATGGCGGGCGGCGCGAGCCACAAGGCCATCGTATCGAAAGAGGGCGAGGGCACCGACCTTACCGTCTACTACTCGCTCATACAGCCGGGGCAGACGCACGACTGGCATCACCACGAGGAAGACGAGGTCATATTCTGCGTGAGCGGCACGGGCAGATACGACCTCGATGACGGCGAGATCAACTACGGCCCCGGGCAATTCATCTTCATGCCAAAGGGCACGCGCCACTGCAACAACTGCGTGGGTGAGGAAGACGTGCGGCTGGTGGCCATCTTCCAGCCGGGGCGCGAATAAGGGTGCGTCTCTCGCCCCGGGGCGCAAGGGAGACGGAGACGAAGATGGATCCCATGCAGAAAATTATTGCGCATTACGCGAACCTCCGCTTCGAGGATTTGCCCGCAGAGGCCGTATGCGCCGCCAGAAACCTCATCGTGGATGCGCTCGCCTGCGCCCTGGCCGGCTCGGCCGCGCCCCTGAATCCCGAGATCATCGAGCGCCACATCCGCTGGGGCGGCGCGCCCGAAGCCACGGTGCTCGTCTTCGGAGGAAAAGTACCCGCGCCGACGGCGGCCTGGCTGAACGCCGCCATGATTCACTCGAACGATTTCGACGATACCGAAGACGTCACCCAGAACCACATCTTCGTGACGATTCTTCCCGCCCTCCTCGCCGCGGGCGAGAGCCGAGGACGGGCGATGCCGGGCCGCGAAGTCATCGCCGCCCTGGCGGGGGCAGCGGACGTGACTTTGCGGCTGAACGCCGTCGTGCATCAGAGCATTCATCCGGGCTGGCTGCCCACCTCGGTCTTCGGCGCCGTCTCGGCCTCCATGGCCGCCGCGTTGGCGACGCCCTCTTCGTCGAGTCCCAGCGCCCGCGCGGCGGGCTTCGGCTACGCGCAATCGCACGGCAACCGCCAGGCGCTTCTCGACGGCACGGTCGCCAAGCGGCTCCAGCCCGCCTTCAGCGCGCGGGCGGGGGTGCACTCGGCCGTCCTGGCGCAAACCGGCGCCACGGGGCCGAGGCGCATCGTGGAGGGAGCGGACGGCATCATCGAACTCTTCGGCGGCGGCGAGGGCGACCCGGACGCGCTCACGAGAGAGCTGGGCGACACCTTCCACGTCACCCGTGTCGGGGTGAAACCCTACCCGAGCTGCCGGGTGTCCCATCCCCACATCAGCGCGGCTCTGGAGGCGCGCGAGCGGCTCGGTTCCTTCGGTGCGCAAGACGTCGAAAGTGTGGAGGTATGGGCCACGCCCATCGGCCACTCGATGATCGGCCAACCTTTCGAGATCAGGGAAAACCCCCAAGTGGACGCGCAGTTCAGCGCGCAATGGACGACGGCGTTCTCCCTCCTGAAGGGAGTGCCGCGAATCGCGCACTTCGAGCCGGCTGCAATCGTCTCGGGCTCGGAAGTGATCGAACTCGCGCAAAAGACCAGCGTCCACATCTGGGAGGAGGGCAGCCTGCTCCTCGTACCCGTGCGCATCCGTGTAAGGCTCAAGGACGGGAGAGAGGCCGACGTCACGCACGACAAGATAAAAGGTTCCCCCGATTGGGCCATGAGCGAAAGGGAGCGTAAGGAGAAATTCTTCTCCTGCGCCGAAGCCGCGGCAGTCAGGCTCGACCCCGAAGACGTGGCGCATGCTTTCAGGGAACTTTCAACGCTTGAGGATTGCGCCGACGTCCGGCCCGTTCTCTCCCGTCTTACAACCTCGAAAAACCCGGCCCTCGCATAGAATTCAGGCTCAGACGGCTCTATAATCCCCTACCCATGAGCCGAGAGAACGAACAAGCCATACATCCGGGTGCGAACATCGCCTGGGCGGCGAAGAGATACGGCTCGCGTGAAGCCGTGGTGGACGGTGAACGCCGCCTGAGCTTCTTCGACGTCCATGATCGCAGCAAGCGGGTCGCGAACGCGCTCTCAGCGCACGGTCTCGAGCCGGATGGTCGCGTCGCCAAGCTGATGCGAAACCGCGCCGAGATCGTCGAGATCAACTTCGGCGTCGCGATGGCGGGCGGGGCATCGCTGAACCTCCACGGGCGCAACGTCTTGAAAGAACACGTCCACATGCTGAACGACTCCGAGTCCGCGTTCCTCCTTCTGGACGAGGCCCACAAGGAATACGCCGAGGGCATCCGGAGCGAATGCCCGGGTCTGCGCGCCATCATCGCCGTCGGATGGGCGGGCGCAGGCGTTACCGAATATGAGGAGTGGCTGCAAAAAAGCTCGAGCCGAGAGCCCGGCGTCGTCCTCGGGCCGGATAATCTCTTCCACCTTCACTACACTTCGGGCACGACCGGGGAGCCCAAGGCGGTCGTCAACACGCACCGCACGCACGTCGCATGGCTGGCGAAGTTTTTCAGAAACTTAGACTATCGTTTCAACACGCTGGACTCCATGCTCCACGCGGGTCCCATGACGCATGCGTCATTCAACTTCATCGAACCCACGTTCTTGAGAGGCGCGCGGAACGTCATCATGCCCGCCTTCGAGCCGGAGTCCTTTCTCGAAACGGCGGAAAAAGAGAGAGCCACGACCACCTACCTCGTCTCCACGATGGTGCAGCGACTCATCGAATGCGGGAAGCTCTCGAGTGCTGATCTCTCGAGCCTGCACACGATCACATACGGGGCCGCCCCCATCTCGGAGGAGAACTTGAGTCTCGCCATCGAACACGTCGGCCCCATCTTCCGGCAGACCTACGGGCTGACCGAAGCGCGCCAGCCCATCGCGATCCTCGACCCGTGGGATCATGTGGTGGACGGGACACCCGGGGAGCGTGCGCGCCTCGCCTCGTGCGGGAGGGTCGCGGCGGGCGTGGAACTCGAACTCCTGGACGACGATGACCGCCCCGTCGCGACGGGCGAGATGGGGGAAATCTGCGTCCGGGGGGACTACGCCATGGCGCGCTACTGGAACAACCCCGAAGCCACGGCGGAGACCATGCGAAACGGGTGGGTGCACACCGGGGACCTCGCGGTGGCGGATGAGGAGGGTTACCTCTACATCGTCGACCGCAAGAAGGAGATGATCATCACGGGCGGGTTCAACGTCTATCCCTCGGAAGTCGAGCGCGCCCTGTGCCGCCACCCCGCCGTCCTGGAAGCGCTGGTGATAGGCGTGCCCGACGAGCGGTGGGGCGAGGCCGTCAAGGCCATGGTGGTGCTGCGCCCGGGAGAATCGCCCGAGCCTTCGGACATCATCGACTTCACGCAGCAAGAGGTCGCCGGCTACAAGAAACCCAAACACATCGAGTTTCTGAGCGAAATTCCGAAAAACGCGCAGGGAAAAGTCTTGAGACGCGAGATTCGAGAAAAACACTGGCAGGGAAGAACGCGGCGAGTGAATTAGAAAACCCGCCGCTTTCATCGTCGTTTACTGAAACGACCATTTTCCGAGAGGGGAGAGACGCCAATGGACCTGACGAAAGAGTTCGGCCTCAAGACCGTGAAATACCGCAAGGAAAACAAGATCGCCTACGTCACCCTGAACCGACCCGACAAGCTGAACCCCCTGAGCTTCGCCACGGCGATGGAGCTTCTCACGTGCTGGGAGGACGTGAACGACGACAAGGAGGTGTGGGTGGCGATTCTCGCGGGCGAGGGGAAATCCTTTTGTTCCGGTTGGGATCAGAACCTGGAGGAGGATGAACTCAAGATGGGCGCCGTCCGCCCCAAAGGGGTTTTGTACTGCGACCTGGACTGGATCAAGAAGCCGATCATCTGCGCGGCGCAGGGCTACGCCATCGGCGGGGGGATGAGCCTGTTCCTGGGCGCTGACGTCCGCGTGGTCTCCGAAGACGCCAAGGTCGGCTATTCCCAGCCCAAGATCGGCATCATCAGCATCGGCGGGGCCATGCGCCTTCCCGCGGTGATTCCCGGCCTCGCCAGATGGTACATGTACTCGGGCGAACTCATCGACGCAGAGGAAGCCTACCGCCTGGGCCTCGTGGTGAAGATCGCCAAGAACGGAGAACTCCTGGACACCGCGACCGCCATGGCGAATCAGATCATCGAGTGCTCGCCCATGACGGTGCAGCACACCAAGGAGGAGATCGCCGTGGCCGCCAACGTGTCGATGTACGAGGGCTACCGCCTCTGCCGGCCCATCATGAACCGCTTCTACCAGACGGAAGACTACCGCGAGGGCAAGAACGCGTTCATGGAAAAACGAAAACCCGTCTGGAAAAACTGCTGATTCGCAGGAGGGCGAAACGGGAAGAATCGCGCGCTCCGCCGCCCGGGGTTGCGGGATGACCCGCTATGGAGGATAAGCCTTACCGGTCATCCAGTACCCAGGAGCGGGCATGGTTTCATCCAGGAAAGAAGGGGAAGTCGGCATCCGTGAAGGGTGGCTTATCATCCTCACCTGTTTCATCACGATATTCATCGCCTACACCACGGCTTTCATTCTCGGGCCCATGCTCGACGTCATGGGCGGTGACATGAACCTCTCCCTCACGGCCATGGGGCAGCTCGCGGCCATCACCTTCATCCCCTGGGGGGTGGCCGCGCCTTTGTTGGCGCCCGTATCGGACCGCTATGGCCGAAAGCCGGTACTCATCATCGGGGTGATGGGTCTGTCCCTATCCAACATCGCCACATCGTTCGCGGACGGTTATCTCGCAGTGGCGGTCTGCCGCTTCATCGCGGGGCTGAGCGGCGCGCTCGTGCCGCCCACGGGGGTGGCGGTGATCGGCGACAACTTTACGGGCCGCGCCCGCGGACTCGCCATTGACAATCAAACCCTCGGGAATGAAGAAACTTG
>WTGD01000342.1 GCA_011523725.1 Nitrospinota bacterium | reverse complement strand
ATTCTGAGGCACCCCCGTTTCCTCGATTGGCTCCTTCGACCCGGCGCGTCGAGAACCGACCGCACGAAAGAAAAGATGGTCGCCGAGCTGTGGAAGTGGGTGCGGGAGAACCGGGATGCGCCCAACGGGCCGGAAAACGCGATGCGCCGGTTCCGTCAGCGCGAATACCTGAGAATCGCGGTATTGGACCTGATGCGGCAAGCCTCTCTCATGGAGATCACCACGAACCTCTCCTACCTGGCGGACGCCTGTCTGGAAGTGGCGGTCCGAATCGCCAGGGAGGAACTCGAGCAAAAGTACGGGAAGCCCCGACACAAGGGCCCTGACGGGCGATGGCGGAATACCGAATTCAGCGTGATCGGGATGGGCAAGCTCGGCGGGCTGGAACTCAACTTCAGTTCGGACATCGATCTGATCTTCATATATTCATCGGACGAGGGCCAGACGACAGGGGTGACGGACGCGATCACGGGCCGGACGAAAAGGAGCATCTCCAACCACGAGTTCTTCGCTCATCTCTCCAGGCGGCTCATATCCCTGATGGCGAAAAACACCGAAGAGGGCCACGTGTTTCGCATCGACACGCGGCTGCGCCCCGAGGGGTCGCAGGGCGCACTGGCGTATTCGCTGAGAAGCTGCGAGGTCTATTACGAATCCTGGGGCGAGACGTGGGAGAGACAGGCCCTCATCAAATCCCGGCACTGCGCGGGTTCCGCCGCCCTGAGCGATGACTTCATGGAAATGATTCGCCCTTTCGTGTACCGGCGAACGATGGACATCAGCGTGCTCGAGGAGATCGGCCGCATCAAGGGCCGCATCAACGAAAATCTGAAAGGCGCGGACGCCGCGACGCGAAACGTGAAGCTCGGCGAGGGCGGCATCCGTGAGATCGAGTTCATCACCCAGGCCCTGCAGCTCATCTACGGCGGCCGTGAAACGCTTCTCCAGGACCCGGGCACGCTGGAGGGCCTTTCCATCATCGAGGCGCTCGGCCTCCTGCCCGCCCATGAGTGCGACCAGCTCTCGAACGCATACGTGTTCTTAAGAGACGTGGAACACCGCGTGCAGGTTACGCACGGACTTCAGACGCACGAGGTTCCGGCGGACGAGAAGAGCCTGAACGTGCTGGCGCGAAAGATGGACTGCGCGGAAAGCAATGAACTGAAAACCCGCCTGGCGTATCACCAGAACAACGTATCGAGAATATTTGAAAACATGTTCCGGAGCGAAAACGGGGAGGAGGAAACCGGGTCGGCGAGCGGACGGCCGACCCCCGCGCTTACCCTGGAGGATTCATTGTCCGCCGAGGATCTGGCTTCGTACAGCTTCGTAGACCCCGAAGGTGTGAGTACGAACCTCAAGCTCCTGAGAAACGGCGCATCGCTCGAACACGTCAGCGCCAAGGCGAAACGGATTTTCGACGAACTCCTCCCCCGCCTTCTGCACCAGACGCTTGACCTCCCCGAGCCGGACAGGGCCATTGCGCACCTCAACAGATTCGTGGAAAAAGGAGGCGGCCGCGAATCCATCCTGGGGTTCATGGCCGATCAGGAAGAATCGCTGGAAATCATTCTCAAGCTCTTCGCTTCGAGCAATTACCTGGCCGAGGTACTGATCGAACAGCCAGGCCTTCTCGAAACGCTCTTCCAGAGGGAAACCCTCTCCGAGCCGCGCTCCGAGGCGCTGCTCGCCGAAGAGCTGAACAAAATAACGGGCGCGCAAATCTCGCCGGAAGAGAAATTCAATCGCCTGCACCTGCTCAAAAAAAGCGAGGAACTCGCGATAGGCATCAGAAGTATTCTCGGAGCGGCGGACATCCTGGAGACGCTCTCCGCCCTCTCCTACCTCGCCGAAGCCACGCTCAAGAGCGGCTACGAGATAGCCCACGGGAGAATGCTCAAACTCTACGGCATCCCGATGGAGGAGGAGACGGGGGCGGAAGCCCGATTCGCCATCATCGGCCTCGGCAAGATGGGCAGCGGGGAGATGAATTACGGCTCCGACCTCGACCTGATATTCGTCTACAGCGCCGCCGGGAATACGAGCGGCCAAATCGACGGTAAACCCGCCGAATACCGCCCCGTTTCGAATCATGAGTTCTACATCAAGGTCGCCACGTTCCTGCGCGACGGCCTCGCCGCCTCAGGCTCCCGTGAGCGGACCTACGAAATGGACCTGCGCCTGCGGCCCGAAGGAGAAAAGGGCGCACTGGCCGCGCCCTTGGATGTATTCAAGGACTACTTCAATAACCGTGCTGAAACATGGGAAAGACAAGCGCTTACAAGATCGAGATATGTCGCGGGTTCGGAGGGTTTAGGCGCGGAATTCATGACGCTTGCAAATGAATTCGTATACGAGCGCGAAGCGCCCGCAGACCTTGTCGAACAGGTTCGCCACATGCGGGGGCGCATCGAAAACGAACTTTCCCGTGAGGATGAGGGAATCGCCGACATCAAACTCGGGCGCGGCGGAATCATCGACATCGAGTTTTTAACGCAATATCTACTGATAAAAAACGGAAGGGCGCATCCGGAACTCCGGGTTCCGAACACCTACCTTGCCCTGCAGGCCTTGAACAAGGCGGGATTGCTTTCGGACGAGGATGGCAGCGCGCCGCGCGGCGGGTACCGCTTCTTGCGCCTCGTCGAGAATCGCCTCCGCATCGGCAACGCGCAGTCAATCAACATATTCCTGAAAACGAAGCACGCCATGGATATGTTGGCGCGGCGGATGAATTTCGTGGATGATATGGACGGAAGCGCTAACGCCAAGCTGCTGGCCCAGTTCGAGAAAAATACGGAAAGCGTAAGAGAGGTATATGAGAAAATCGTAGCCGCGAACGAGTGATCCCCCGGCGGGAGTCGCCGGCCGGGCATCCCCGCGCATATTCCTTTTCGCACAACCAACGCCAGAGGGCTCGAATTGCTTATCAATCCGGATCGTTTTCGCCGCTCCATGGAGGAGATGGCCCGAATCGGAGCGACCAAAGGAGGCGGCGTGAACCGCCTCACGCTCACGGACGCAGACAGGGAAGCCAGGGATTTGTTCGCCGCGTGGGCGGACGACGCCGGTCTCGATTTGCAGATCGACGAGATGGGAAACATGTTCGCCAAACGCGCGGGCCGGGAAAACGACGCCCCTCCCGCCATGGCGGGCAGCCACCTGGACAGCGTGCCGAATGGCGGCCGCTTCGATGGCTCTTTGGGCGTGCTGGCCGCCCTGGAAGCCGTCCGGACGCTGAACGACAAGAACATATCCACGAGACGCCCGATAGAGATCGTGAACTGGACGAACGAGGAAGGCCCCCGCTTCCCGCCTTCGATGCTCGGAAGCGGCGTGTTCGCAGGCGCGATACCGCTCGAGGCCGCCTATGAGACGAGAGACTCCCAAGGCGCGAGGTTCCTCGATGAACTCGAGCGCATCGGCTACCGGGGAGAGGCGCCCTGCGCACCGCGCTCAATCGGCTCGTATCTCGAACTCCACATCGAGCAAGGCCCCGCCCTCGTGAGCGAGGGGGTGCAGGTAGGGGTCGTGGAGGGAATTTTCGGCCTCACCTGGCTTCGGGTCACCATGAAGGGAGAGCGCGACCACGCCGGTCCCACGCCGATGCACATGCGGCGCGACGCCCTGGTGGGCGCCGCGCGGACGATTGCGGCCATCCGCGAGGTTCCCGCAAGGCTGCATCCGGAATTCGTCGCCACGGTGGGAGAATTCTCCCTCTCCCCGGGTGCGATTAACGTCATTCCTGATGACGTGAGGTTCTCGGTCGATTTCAGGCATAGCGAGCCGGAGCTGTTGGCCGAAGCGCGAAGACTCATCGAGGAGGCCGCGCACCGAGAAGCGGCGGAGGAAAATCTCGAAGTCGAGATTCAAGAGGTCGGCGGCTCTACCCCCACCGCGTTCGACGCAGGCGTCGCGGGGGCCGTCAGAAGCGCGTGCGAGGAGTCGGGCTACAGCCATCGCTCCATGTGGAGCGCCGCGGGCCATGACGCCCGTTATGCGGCTGATCTCGGGCCCACGGCCATGATTTTCGTGCCCTGCATCGCCGGGAAAAGCCATTCCGAGGAAGAGGACATGGACTGGGAGGACGCCTACAGGGGCTGCGACGTCCTGACGCGCGCATTGCTGAAAACGGCGGACTCTTGAGCGAAATACTTTTCACACAGCAAGGATGAGGGGAAACGAATGCCTAGAGTGAAATGGGAAAACGGGGCGCGATGCGCCGTATGCCTGACTTTCGACGTGGACGGCGAAACGGTCTGGATGGGCCGGGACCCCTCGCTGGGGGGCCGCCCCATCCACAACTCCATGGGCGCCTACGGCCCCAAGGTGGGCATCCCGCGGATACTCAAGCTCCTCGGGAAATACAACCTGCCCGGCGCTTTCTACATCCCGAGCTGGACGGTGGAGAAATGGCCGAAGATGACGGAATCCATCGTGAAGGCGGGGCACGAAATCGGCCACCACGGACATATCCACGAAAAACCCTACCAGATGTGCGACGCCGAGCGTGAAGAGGAGCTGCTCGTGCGCGCCCTGGAGATTCTGAAGCGCGATACGGGGCAGGAAATCCTCGGCTCGCGCACCCCCTCGGCGGACCCGAGCGTCCACACGATGGGGCTCTTGAAAAAATACGGGCTCTTGTACCACTCGAACATGATGGACGACGACTGGCCCTACTATCACGACTGCGGCCTCGTCGAGTTGCCCACCAAGTGGAGCCTCGATGATTTCATCTTCTTCGCCCACAGCACGAACCCCCCGCTGGGCCACGGCATCCGCGACCCCGAATCGGTCTATTCGATATGGGTCGAGGAGTTCGAGGGCACGTATGAGGAAGGCGGATACATCAACATCATGTGCCACCCCCAGATCATCGGCCAGCACCACCGGATGCGGATGCTGGAGAGGTTGATTCAGCACATCCTCGCGAAGGGCGACGCCTGGATCGCCGCACCGGTCGACGTGGCGAAGTGCTGGGCGTCACAAAGGAAAGCGCCCAAGGCGAGAAGAGCGAGAAGATAAGGCGCGGCCTGTTCTCAGAGTACCGGGGAGAGCCAGCCCAGCAGGCCGCCGTAGACGGCGTGGGCGATCACGGCGGTCTGCCACGCCCTGGGGTGGAACTTTCGGCTGAAAAAGCCGTGCCCCGTGATGAGCGGGTTGAAGACGCATTGGGAGAAGATCAGGAGCGCCCCGCCCCAGATCAGGCCCCGCGCGACGTTCGGCCCGGGAAGACATCCCGCCGCCCAGGTGGCGTATATCAAACCGAAGATGATCCCGTTCAGATGCACGGCGATGAAGCCGAGCGCATAAGGCGGATTCCCCTCGTACGCATCGCCGAACAGGAGCATGGACACGCCCTTGCCGAAGTCGAGCTTCACCATGCCTATCTTGTCCGCGATGAGGGCGAAGACGAGATGCGCGTAGGTGGCCAGAAAAGACGCCGCGCAGACCACGAAAAAATCACCCGGGTTCATGGAAACCCCCTCCTCGTTTCACTGAACTCACCTCACCCAGGCGGAACGCAAACGCTCCCTCACGACCCCTACCCGGTGTATTCCAGGATGTGCATCCCCGCTCCGTTGCGGTCGATCAGATAGAGCAGACCGTTCTCGTCCATGCCGATGTCGTTCGACTGGGCGTAGTCCTTCCCGAAGTTCATCTCGGGGATGTAGTGCCCGACTTCCCTGGGTTTGAAGGGGTCCGAGAGATCGATGGCCCGCAGCCCCGAGTTGAAGTACGTGAGGAAAATGATGTCCTTCCAGGGGCCTTCAGAGGGTGTATATTCGAGGATATTGTGCGCGCCGAACCGCCCTCCCCGGTTCATGTTCTCTTCCCTGTCCGGTATGTAGGTCGAGATGGGAATCGGGTTCGTCTCGTCCCGGATGTCCACCACCCACATGAACTGGCTGCTCTCGTAGTTTTCCTGCGCGCGCGCCTCGTCCGTCACCACGGCGTACGGCCTGTCGCCGAGCGGCCACACGGTATGCGTGGAGCCGATGAAGGGCGGCGACCAGCAAAGGTGTCCCACGCACTCGATGTTTCGCAGGTCGCTGCAATCGAATATGCCCATACCGGCCCCCCAGAAGCCGCAGTACATGCGATCTCCGCGGATGGTGGCGGGCCCGTGGCACGTCCACGAACGCTCGAAATCCTCGGGTTCCTCGTACTCGTAGTCGAGGCTCAAATCCTGCTGCGGGAGACCGACGATGTTGAGCACTTCGGGCTTGAGAGGGTTCGTGATGTCCAAGGTCCACATGACCCGGTTCCGCCACCCCTCGGCATGGTTCGGCAGGAATGCGAGCCCGCGCTCGTTGTCGACGCCAAATCGGTGCGGCCCCGTACCGGGCAGATCGAAAAAACCGACTTCCTTTGGCTCCGCCGGATTGGAGATATCGAAAATGCACAGGCCCGCCCGCGCCGCCTCTCCTTCCGGCGTCTTGAGGCGCTCATGATTCACATACAGCAGGTCGTCTCCCACGATGCGAACCTTGTGATTGTGCAGACCGGGAGGCGCGAACACCTCGGCGATGCGTCTCGGCTTGCTGGGGTCGGATACGTCGTGAACCGTCCAGCCCTCGGGACCGTCGTAGCTCGCCGTTCCCACCGCGCCCACGTACGCGTATCCGTTTTTCACCTCGACGAGGCTGCCCCCGCCCCATGCCGCGTCCGGGTCGTGCCCGATGAGCCTGAAATTCTTCGATTCAGCCGGTGCGCCTTTCGCCATTGTCCGTCTCCTGTGCATTCGCCGTGAAGTCAGCCATGAACCTAACGATCCTTTCCCTCATATACTTCTACTACGCGCGCGCAATCATCTTCGGCCCAACCCGCTTCCTGCGCGCGCCGGAACATCTCCAGACCAGCTGCCGCCATAGACGCATCAAATCCTTTTTCTCTCGCGAGGTCAACGCAAAGGCCGAGATCTTTCACGTATATGCTCAAGGCGCCATGGGGCGTGAAATCGCGCGCAAGAATTTTTTCTCCCTTGAGGTCCAGGAGAACACCCGCCGCCGCTCCCGAGCGCAGGCAGGACATGATTGTTTCGTGCGACAAACCCGAACGCTCGCCGAGGAGCAGACCCTCCGTCAGCAGGGCGACGCCCGCGTTCACTATCAGGTTTGTCACCAGTTTCATGGAGCAGCCCGTGCCGTTCGGCCCGGTATGGATAACGCTCTTGGCCAGCGGTGCGATGGTGGGCTTGATGCGCTCAAAAATCTCCTTCTTCCCGCCCACCATATAAGCGAGCGTTCTCGACTCCACGTGCGGTACGGTTCCCGAGACGGGAGCGTCGACCATCTCCACGCCCCTGGCTTCGAGCTTTCTCGCCAGCCCGGCGGACCAGGTCGGATTCATCGTGCTCATCTCGACCAGGATGAGACCCTCCTTCCCCGCAGCGGCAACCCCTTCCGGCCCGATGGTGTTCATCTCGATGTGTTCGGGCTTGAGCAGCATGGTGAAAACCACGTCCGAATGCTCAGCCACCTCTTTCGCATTCACACAAGGGGTTCCGCCTCCTTCTCTCAACTGCTCCATGCGGGCCGGGTCGACGTCGAAGCCCGCCACCTCATGGCCGTCCGCGAGCAGATTTCGGGTCAGAGGCGTTCCCATCTTGCCAAGACCGATGAATCCCAGTTTCTCACTCATGCTTCGTCTCGCCTCCCGATATGGATAATGAATGATGTTTCGTCCGATCGTTTCACTTCACCCCTGATGGGAGCGTAGAATACACAAGCGTTGCAACGATTGCCGGATCATTCGCTTCCGCTTTGTGATCGGATAATGCACCGGAGAGGAGACTCATGCCAGCCACCCCCCTGCTCGACTTGCACCAGGCAGCCAATGCCCGGCTCATAGAAGAAGCCGGATGGCGGATCCCCGCATCCTACGGAGACGCCGTAGCCGAACATCTCACATGCAGAGAAAGCGCCGTTGTAATCGATCTGTCTCACCGGGGTAATCTCTGCTTCAGCGGCCCTGACACCGAAGAATTTCTCCACCGCATGCTCTCCAACCGCGTTCAAGAACTGGGCCCCGGAGAAGGCGCATACAACACCTTCCTCACGCGGCAGGGAAAATTCATCTCCGATATGTACTTGTACAAATTTGAATCATCTGTCGTCGCCTCCGTTGCGCCGGGAATGGCGGAAACCCTCGCCGAGGAAATCGACAGGTTCATCATCATGGATCAGGTGGAAGTTACGGACGAGACGGAAACCTCGTTTTGCATCGGCCTCTTCGGCCCCGATTCTGCGGAGATCATCACAAAAGCAGGCATGGGCGCACCCTCCACCGAGGAACATGGTCATACGAATTCCGGCGACATGATGATAGCGCGTGAATTATGGACGGGCGAAGACGGCTATCTGCTCTTGGGGTCCCGCAATGAAGCGGAATCCGCCTGGCGCGCATTATCGGATACAGGAGTGAAGTCGGCGGGCATCGCCGCACTGGACTCGCTCACCTTGGAAGCCGGCGTGCCACTGTTCGGCAAGGACATGACTTCCGCCGTCAATCCCATGCAGGCGGGGCTCGAGGAAAAGGCCATTGATTTCGAGAAGGGCTGCTACATCGGACAGGAGGTCATCGCCAAGATCAAGTATCTGGGTCAGGTGAACCGCGGCCTCGTGGGACTTAAGATCAGTGGAGAAACCGCGCCCGAGGCGGGAGCCGCCGTCTATTCCGATGAGAAAAATATCGGTTCCATTACCCGCTCTGCGTATTGCCCGACGACCGACGCCATCCTGGCGTTTTCGTATCTGCCCCGCACCCGGATGGAGCCAGGCACACATGTAAAAGTGGATTGTCCAGGGGGTGACGCAGAGGCGACGGTTGAGAGCCTGCCCTTCTATCGCAGGGAAAGCCAAGCCATCCGGTAAGCCGGGAGAATCGATACAACCTGAGAAATTCGAGCAGCGGACGAGCCGGAAGCTACCTCGATCCGCTTTTGACTTCTTTCATTTTGCGAGGCATATTGCGGCCTTCTTTGGGCGGATTTCGACGGAATTCGCAAAAAATTCAGAAGGACGTTTCGCGCACGAGAGACCCTCTCGTTTCAGGAAACTTCGCTCCCCGGGAGGAAGAAACACATGGCGTCAACCAAGGAGGGAGGAAAGACCGCCTCCTCGCCTGCGAAAATAGGAACCGAAAAGACGTTCGGCCTCCATAAATTAGGCCTCAAGAACGTAGGCAAGGTGTACCGGAATCTCCCCATCCCCACCCTCAATGAAATGGCGGTCGCGCGAGGCGAAGGTTACCTCGCTCCCAACGGGGCACTCGTGGTTCATACGGGCAAATTCTCGGGCCGCTCGCCCAAAGACAAGTTCACTGTCGATCAGAACCCATCCAACAAAAAGATATGGTGGGGCCCCATCAACCAGAAAATATCGACCGAAAACTGGGACAGCATTTTTCAGAAAATCGCCAGCTACGCCCAAAAACGAGACCTTTTCATCTTCGACGGTTTCGTGGGCAACGACCCGAGATACAAGCTGCCCGTGCGCGTCATCTCGGAGCTCGCGTGGCATTCGATGTTCTGCCAGACTTTGCTCGTCCGTCCCGAGCCCGGTGAACTCGGCAATCATAAAAATCCCTTTACGGTCATCGACATGGGCAGGTTCCTGGGAGCGGGTCCGGCGGAAGGACTCCGGCAAGAGAACTTCACCCTGGTGAATTTCGAGAAGAACATGGCGCTCATCGGCGGTTCGGAATACGCCGGCGAGATGAAAAAATCAGCCTTTTTCATTATGAATTATCTGCTGCCCCAACAGGGCGTCTTTCCGATGCACTGTTCTGCGAACATGGGCCACGGCGGGGACACGGCTCTTTTCTTCGGTCTCTCCGGCACGGGAAAGACTACCCTGTCCGCAGATCCGAACCGCAAGCTCATCGGCGATGACGAGCACGGCTGGTCTGATTCGGGCATCTTCAATTTCGAAGGCGGGTGCTACGCAAAAACCATCAATCTCACGAGGGAAGATGAACCCCAGATTTGGGACGCCATTCGCTTCGGTTCCGTTCTGGAGAACGTCGTCGTTGATCCGCTGACTCGGGAGATCGATTACGACGACATGTCGGTAACCGAAAACACGCGCGCCACCTATCCCAACCACTTCATCGACAACTGTGTGCTCTCGGGTATGGGCGGGCACCCGAAGAATATCTTCTTTCTCACATGCGACGCGTTCGGCGTCCTGCCCCCCATCAGCAAACTCACGCCCGAGCAGGCCGCCTACCATTTCCTCTCCGGCTATACGGCGAAAGTGGCGGGCACCGAGGCGGGCGTCGACGAACCGATGGCCACGTTCAGCAGTTGTTTCGGGGCCCCCTTCCTGGCCCTGCATCCCGCCGAATACGGCGAGATGCTCATGGACAAGCTCAAAAAACACAACGCGCAGGTCTGGCTCGTCAATACGGGATGGATCGGCGGAGCCGCAGGCGAGGTCGACAGGATGCCGCTGCATCATACGCGCGCGCTTCTGACGGCCGCTATGACGGGCGAACTGGCCAAAGTTCCCACACAGGACGTGCCGATATTCGATTTGCATGTTCCGACGAGCTGCCCCGGGGTACCGAAGAAATACATGATCCCCAGAAACCTTTGGCGAAGCAAGAAAAAATACGACGGGAAAATTCGCGAGCTCGCAGTAGAGTTCCAGGAAAATTTCGAACAGTTCACGGAGCGGGTGACACCGGACGTCGCTGCGGCCGGCCCCAAAATCTAGGGGTTCATGCCAGATATATTCACTCCCCATTCAGAAGGAGATATTCCGATGCCAGTTGTTCAGGTGAGTCTGCTGTCAGGAAGATCGAAAGAGCAGAAAAAGGCGATGGCGGATGAGATTACAGAGACGGTCCACAAGCATTCGGGCGCCCCGAAAGACGTCATCACAGTCATATTTCAAGACGTCGGCACGGACTCCTGGGCGGCGGGCGGAACTCTCTTCGAAGACCGGTAACGGCGGTTGTTCATTTATTTGAGGAGGACCTGAAATGAGCGCCGACAACTTCAGGCTCGCACTCGTGCAGCCGATGGGCTATCCCCCGCCCGATGATGAAAAAAACGTGGCCGACGCCGTCCGGTACGTCGAAGACGCCGCCGCGCAGGGGGCCGATTTCGTCGCCTTTCCGGAATCGTATCCCGGTCCCTGGCGTATGCCCGCGACCTTCGACCCCACCGAGGCGATGGAAGAAGTGGCCAAGCGCTGCGGGATTTATGTGCAATACGGAACCCTCGAGCCGCTGGACGATGAGAAGAAAACCGCCCACAACCTTCTGAACCTCGCCCGGCCCACAGGCGGCCCCTCGGGGCGCTACCGCAGGACGCATCCCCCCGGCCCATGGATATACACCGGCGGCGGCATCTGGGAATTTCAGTATGTCGCCGGAAACGAATACCCCGTTTTCGAGACCCAGTATGGCCAGGTCGGCATGGCGATGTGCAGCGAGGTCTACATGCCCGAAGTGACGCGCGCACTCTCGCTGCGCGGGGCGGAAATCATCTTCCTGCCCGCCGGCGTGGACAAGAAAAAGCTTTGGGGCACCTGGCGGAACCTCATCTGGTCGCGCGCGATTGAGAATCTGGCGGTCGTCATCACCACGCAGAACCTTTTCGACAAGAGCCAGCGCGGTCTGGCGATGGTGGCGACGCCCGAAGAGGTCATATTCGAGAGCACGAAGGCCGGCATGTTCATGGTTGACGTAGATCTGGAGCGGATCCGCGAGCTTCGCGAGCAAAACGACGAGGTGACCTCATCGGGGCAAAACGCGGCCAAGGCCGGTGTGCTGACGCAGTGGCAACGGCCCGAGTTGTACGACAAGTTCTTCCCCAAGGAAGGCGCGGCCAGCTAATACGCACGCACCCCCGGGGCGCGAGTCCCGGGGGTGTTTTTCACACGAAATTTTCTCCTAGAAGACGCGAATGTCGAACACCTATTTCTGGCTTCTCTACGTTCATATCCTGGCGGCCTGCCTGTACGAGGGCGCACTCGTATTTTTCTGGCTCCTCATGGGGCACCTGAGGCGCAGGCTCGAGCCTGCGGAATACGCGGGCGAGATCGTCTCTATCCTGCGGTTTTATCACCCTTTCGTGCTCGTCTGCATGGGCGTGCTCATCATGACGGGCGCGTGGTATCTGACGGGCCTCAAGATGGCGATGGGCCCCGCCTTCGGGAAACTCTTCGTGCCGCTGGGGCTTAAATTATTGACGGTTTTCCTGATGATGATGGGGATCAGCTTCCAGTTCTTCGCGGTGGGACTCAGGCTCACGCGGGGGATGGGCCCCGCCGGAAACGGGCGTCCCATCAGCGATACGACGGAGGAGCGCATGAAACTGCTCAAGACGCTCGAGCACGTGAACCTCGGGAACGCGCTCCTCGCCCTGTTCGCCATCTTCTTCGGACTCGCGCTCAACAAGGGTTTTTAGCCATATACTTGCGCGACATAGTTCAAGTATCGCTTCATATATTTCCGGCCGATGTAATTTATCGAAAAACCCCGTGAATTTATCGGTATTTACGGGAATTATTTTCTCACGTCCTGTGAACTTTTGTATATAATTCCCTCTTGAATTCGTGCCGCCTGGGCATATCTTCCACAACTTGACGCGTTCCATGGGAGAACGACGGTGAGCACAATCCGGGTACTCGTGGGCACCCGAAAAGGCGCCTTCATCCTCACGGCCGACGGACGCCGCCGAAACTGGTCCGTCACGGGACCGCACTTCTCCGGCTGGGAGATTTACCACCTGAAAGGTTCCCCGGCGGACCCCGACCGCATCTACGCGTCGCAGACCAGCAGCTGGTTCGGGCAGGTCATTCAGCGCTCGAACGACGGCGGCCTGACCTGGGAGCAGCCCGGATCGGGCCCCCAGAGCCGGGGCGCATCCCCCGACGACGCGAGTCCGCCGATGCCCCAGGGCGAGAGCAACAAGTTCGCCTACGACACTTCCGAAAAAACCGGCCGCCCCCTGGCCACGCACCAGTGGTACGACGGCACGCAGCACCCGTGGGAGTTTACGCGGGTGTGGCACCTCGAACCCTCGCTCACCGATCCGGATGTCGCGTATGCGGGAGTCGAGGACGCCGCGCTGTTCCGCACCACCGACGGCGGGGAGTCGTGGCGCGAGCTTTCGGCTCTGCGCAGCCACAATACGGGCGCCGGATGGATGCCGGGCGCGGGCGGCATGTGCCTGCACACGATACTGCTCGACCCGAAGGACCCCGAGCGGATTTTCGTCGCGATCTCGGCGGCGGGTTCGTTCCGCACCGAAGACGGCGGCAAGGCATGGAAGCCGATCAATCGCGGCTTGCATTCAGAGTTCCTGCCCGATCCGACCGCCGAGATCGGCCACTGCGTGCACCGCCTGGCGATGCACCCGTCGAACCCCGACACGCTGTTCATGCAGAAGCACTGGGACGTGATGCGCAGCGACGATGCGGGCGACAACTGGCGCGAGGTCAGCGACAATCTGCCCAGCGATTTCGGCTTCCCCATCGAAGTCCATGCGCACGAACCCGAGACGATATATGTCGTTCCCCTCAAGAGCGACTCGGAACGCTACCCGCCCGAAGGGAAACTGCGCGTCTACCGGAGCCGCTCCGGCGGCAACGAATGGCAGGCGCTGACGGACGGACTGCCCCAGAAGGATTGCTACGTGAACGTGCTGCGGGACGCGATGGCCGCCGATTCGCTCGATCCCTGCGGCATCTATTTCGGCACGACGGGCGGGCAGGTGTACGTATCACCGGATGGTGGAGACCACTGGTCGCCGATCGTGCGCGACTTGCCGGGCGTGCTGTCCGTTGAGGTGCAGACGCTTCCGTGATCCGCGTCGAGCTCCCCTACCACCTGCAGACGCTCGCCGGCGTCGGCGCCGAGGTGACGCTCGAAGTAGACGGCGTGGTGACGCTGGGCGGCGTGCTCGATGCGCTCGAAGCCCGCTACCCGATGCTGCGCGGCACGGTCCGCGAGCACGATACGGGCCGGCGGCGGCCACTGGTGCGGTTTTTCGCCTGCCAGGAGGACGTCTCCCACGACCCGCCGGATACGCCGCTGCCCGAGGCCGTCGCAACAGGCGCTGAGCCGCTTCTCATCGTGGGAGCGATCGCCGGAGGGTAGACACCGCGACGTGCAGTTCGAGGGGCATGCCCCGATTTGCCGGAACGCATGGATGAATGCTCGCGATAAGCCCCAAGTTGATGCAACTTGAAATGACGCGAGATAGGTTTCGCCGAGTTTCACAGTGCATGGCGATGCGACGGAAGTGGGATTGTTGAAAAACCTGTTGGAGGGCATCGCCTTTACCCCCCTGTCAAGGGGGTTGTTGAAAAAGCCCGGTCTGCGCCCCCCTGCGCAAACCGCCAACGCCTCTTTCCTCACCCTGAGTAGCCGCCGAAGGCGGCGTATCGAAGGGCGAGGAAAGTCGAACGCCTTGCGCCGGGGCGAGAGGGCATCCTTCGATACGCGGCTTCGCCGCTACTCAGGATGAGGCGTAGAGGGCTTTTTAACAGCCCCCTCAAAGGGGCAAGAAAAAGCAAAGTTCCTCTGCCCGTCGGGGGCCATTGCCTTAGCGGGAATGCATTGCCTTTTTATACCCCCCTGTCAAAGGGGGGTGGTTTTCGAGGCGGGGGAGGACGAGCG
>WTGD01000066.1 GCA_011523725.1 Nitrospinota bacterium | reverse complement strand
CCGCGGAGCCGCCACCCCGAGTAGGTGGCGAGTTGCATGGCCTCGGGGCCGGGCAACAGCATGCAGAAGCTGAGCGCGCCCAGGAACCTTTCCTCGTCGAGCAGCTGTTCCTCCTCCACCAGGATACGGTGCATGACCGCTATCTGCGCCGCCGGGCCGCCGAATGAGAGGATCCCGATGCGCCAGAAAACGGCGAGCATCTTGCGCCAGGTGTAGTCTGATTCCCGGGGCGCGTCGCCGCCGGCGGGGTCTGGGGCGCTCATCATCGTTCTCCCTTATCCGTCCGAATGGACGCCGGGATGATGGTGGTGTTCGTTTCTCGACACAACGGGAGGGGCTGTTTCAATCCGTGCGGTAGGCTTGCGTGATAGCCTGGCTCGAGGTGTTCCAGCCGGGTATGACGAGGCAGGAGGGGCCGGGAATGCCCCCTGCGACGATGAGGAGGATGTCGTCGGGTTCGTGCACCATCGGGGCGAGGGAATCGTCGTCTTCATGATCCACCCAGTCCGGCCAGCGCGAGAGTTCGGGCCCCCGGTAGCGGCCCCCTTTTTTGAGGACGCCCACGGGCATTCTCGCCCGCTCGTGGAGTTCTCCTTTCACGTCAGCACGGCTCAAGCCCCCTCTCGCCAGGATGTCGGCGTGATCGGGGGCGACGACGATCACCCAGTTCGTCTGCGTGTAGGCCGTCGTGGCGCCCATGGTGCACATGGTGTTCGAGAGCGTGGTGAGGACGCCCTCGGGCCTGGCGCTCACGTCGTCCATCGCCATACGGGGGGCTTCGGCGTTGCAGACGGTGAGGACGTCCGTATCCGGGCCGAAGCCGAAATCGCCCGGCATCGGCTCCCAGGGGCTTTGCTCCTCGTTCTCGCGGACGCAGTAGGTGAACTTGGAAGGACTGCCGAAGGTGCTCATGTCCGAGACGCCGGGGATTCCGCCGCCCAGATTCATCATGATGAGCCTTATCGCCCGGCCGATGGCGGCGTTCGCACGGAAGCCGGGGCCGAAGCATCCCGAACCCCCGTGAACGCCGATCTCCCGGGCATAGGGGCCGTTCAGTATCAGCAAAGGCCCGCCGGTGAACATGGTGGCCTGAATGCCCACGAGGTTGAAGCGCTCGATGAGCATGGCCTCGATCGCTCCCAGCACCACGGGCAGGTATTCGGGTTTGCACCCCGCCATCAGGGCATGAAGGGCGACGTTCTCCACCGTCGCCGTGTTCAGCGAGGGCGGGATGTCCCCCAGCGCGTCGGCGGGGTCCCGGCTCGTGCCGCCCAGCATCCGGGCGAGGCGCTCGGGCGTGGGCGTCACCACGGGCAGCCCGTCCGACCAGGGCATCTCGAAGAAATACTCGAAAGGGTCTTGCGCTTCGTTCATCGTGTGTCCTTACAGGGGGCTGTTGAAAAAGTCCCTTTTGGGCCGGGTTGCCAATTGGCTTGTAGGTCGGACATATATGTGTGGGACAACGCCAAGGAGGGGTTGTCACCTACAAAACAAACTCCATTCTCCACACCCTTCGCGTCAAATGCGAGCGTATGGGGGGTTTTTCAACAACCCCTAAAGTGCGAGATTGTAGAACTTTCTCGCGTTCTCGAACGATACCTTGCGGATCGCCTCCTCCGGGAGCCCTGCGTTCCGCATGGCGCGCAGCGTCTTGGGAACCGAGAGGATGTCGATGGGCCGGTAGCCCAGGTGGTCGGAGTTGAGCATGATCCGGTCCGGCCCGAACCGCTCCACCCACTCGATGACCTGCGCGGGCTGCAAGGGCCTGAGCGCGCTGCCGATGCTGACGGCGCACATGGCGCGCGTGTGCTCGTGGATGTGCCCGACCGTCGTGGCGTCGGTGTGATCGACGGCGACTTTGGCTTCATCGAAACCGGTCTTGCGGATGATTTCGAGGTCCTTCTGCATGTAGTGGAGCCGGATCTGCTCGGGCGGCACGTCCGCCTGCACGGCGACGTCGCCGAGAAAATCCTTGCTCTTCTTGGGCGTCGGCGTGTGCAGGATGATGGGCTTGTCGTATTTCTTCGCGAGTTCCGCCTGCGCTTCGAGGCAGGTGGTCTGCTCTTCCATCGGCCAGGTGAGGGAGAAATACTGCGTGGGGTCGAGGCCGATCTCGCCCAGGGCGACGACGCTTTCATCTTCGAGAAAACCGGGCATCTCCTCGAGCAGATTCTCCCAGTCGCTCACCCGCGTCATCGAGCTGATGCCGACCGCGCAGCGGATCTGGATGAAGTGCTGCGCCTCGAGCGCCCGGATCATCTCGACCGGCCCCTCCCAGAAGCGCATGATGTCATCGTAACCCGGCGCTTCGTCCCACACCTCGCGGTAGAGATGGGGGTTGCCGCAGGAGAGCACCGCCGCGCGCATACCCGTGGTGCCGAGGAGTTCCCACTCGTCCCAGTTCAGGGCGTGCATGTGGTTGTGGCTGTCGATGTATTCGCCGAACACCGGAATCTCTCCGCAGACTGGATGACTGGAGAGTCAACCTATCCGCATGGACACCGGCGGTCAAGGG
>WTGD01000272.1 GCA_011523725.1 Nitrospinota bacterium | reverse complement strand
GGGCCGCATATATGCGGCCCCTACAGCTGGGAGCACGATTAATGCGAGAGGAAGGTTTATTTCCCAACGCTCTGTAAACCACCCCGCATAGGAAGGGGGAAGCGATGTGCCACGAAGAAGGATTTTCTCGACAACCCCGCAAACGCAGGTGTGGCGGGAGTCCTTACCCTCAAGTCTTCTTCGGTCGCCCTCGGCGGAAGATGCCGTCGTAGAAGGTGAACACCGAGACGACCATCAGGATCGTGCCGACGGGGCTCGTGAGGAAATACCAGAAAGGCTTGTTCTCGAAGGTGATGAGCGCGCGGCGCAGGTTCTCGTCCGCCAGAGAACCCAGGATGACGGCCAGGACCATCGGCGCCAGCGGCAGGCCGAGGCACCTGAGCGCGTAGCCGACGCCGCCCGCGGCCAGCATGACGTAGACGTCGAACATGCTCAGGCGCACCGCGTACGCCCCCAGGATGCAGATGGGGATGATGATGGGCATGAGCAGGGTGCGCGGCAGGCTGTAGAGCTTGACGGCGGGCTTCACCAGCAGGAGGCCGAACACGTACATCAAAAAGTTCGCCACGATGAGCGCGCCGTAGATGAAGTAGACGAGGCCCGGGTTTTCGATGTTGATGGTGGGGCCCATCACCACGTGCTTGAGCTCGAGCGCCGCCATGAAGGCGGCGGCGGGCGGGCTGCCCGGAATCCCCAGCGTGAGCGTGGGGAGGATGGTTCCGCCGATGCAGGCGTTGTTCGCCACCTCGCCGCACACGATGCCCTCGTAGCTCCCCTTGCCGAACTTCTCGCGCTCCTCGGGCCGCGCGCGGCGCTTTCCGACGTCGTAGGCCACGAAGGCGGCGATGTTCCCGCCCGCGCCGGGGATGGCGCCTATCACCGTGCCGATGATGCCCGATCGCACCGAGGCGCGCGCATAGCGCCACAGCATGGAGAAGGGAGGCACCACCCGATCCACCTTCTCGGGGATCACGGGCGGCTCCCTCTGGGGCAGCACCCAGAGCACCTCGGTGAGGCCAAAAAAGCCGATGATGACCGGGATGTAGCTGATGCCGTCTTCGAGCAGCACGTTCCCGAAGGTGAAGCGCGGCACGCCGTATATGTTGTCGAGACCGACGAAGGCGATGAGCAGCCCCAGCCAGCCGGATATCCAGCCCTTGATGGGCGCCTCGCCCGAGGTGAGCGTTCCGCAGATGGCGATCCCCCATAGCGCCAGCAGGAACATCTCCCAGGAGCGGAACTGCAGAGCGATGAGCAGGATGAGGGGTATGAACGCCACCAGGATCAGAATGCCCACCCAGTTGCCGAGGAAAGAGGCCACGAGTGCGGTGCCGAGCGCCTGTCCCCCCTCTCCCCTCTGGGCGAGCTGGTAGCCCTCGATCATCGTGGGAACGGCGGCGGGGGTGCCGGGGATGTTGATGAGCACCGCGGTGATCGAACCACCAAACACGCTCGCCGTATAGACGCCCAGCAGGAACATGATGGCCACGTCCTGGCTCATCTGGGTGGAGAGGCCGATCAGGAGCACCATGGACATGGTCGTCGAGATGCCCGGCATCGAACCCCACAGGAGTCCCAGGATGGTGCCCAGGATGCAGACGAAGACCAGATACGGGTCCATCGCGTGGATGAGTTGCTCGATGAAAAACATGGCCTACCCCGAACCCGGCAGCGGAATGCGGAAGCCGTAGCGGAACGCGGCGGCCAGAACCAGCGTGGAAATCGCGGAGACGACGAGGCACTGCAGAAAGGACTTCGGCCAGAAGATTCGCAAGGCGATGGCCAGCATCGGGATGGTGACGGCCTCGAAACTGCTGAACCCGAGCCGGAAACCTCCAATCACCAGCGGAACTGTAATGATGAACGTCACCCAGTCGAGGAGCACCACATACACGACCACCAGGCCCATCAGGATGAGCGCCCACTGGTTCTCGTAGTCGGCGAAATATCTGCCCAGCAATTCTCCGGGCGAGAGGTTCAGTTCCGACCCGCCGCCTCGCTTGAGCGCGCCCGCCCCCAGGCCGATTGCCATGACCAGCAGGCTCAGGCCCGTGAGAACGGGCATGAAGCCCGGAGCGGTGAAGATGTTATTCTCGGGGTTGGGCATGAGCAGCCCGAAGATGACGGCGAGGATCGCGACGACGCCCACGACGCTCGCCGCCGCCAGGTCCCTGCCGGGGGTGGCGGCGTCTCCCCCCTCCTCGGAAAGCAATTGCGAGGCGGCGGCGTCTTCCTGCTCATCCGCTTGCGGGCGGGCGCTGCGGTCATCGTCGTTCGAGGAAACCATGCAACTCTCTCGGCATAGAACAAAATCAATGAATACGGCCTCCCCGAACGGGCCGCCTCGTCTCCAGGGCGGCCCGCCCGGGGCAGGGCATTACGCGATGAGCCGTCCGGCTCAGATGCGAGGCTTATAGCCTTTCGGCGGCCACCAGGCATCGAAATCCTTCGGTTCGGGAAGCCCGAGTTCCTTGGGTCCGCGCACCTTTTTGCCGATGTGCTTCTGCAGCTTGAGC
>WTGD01000462.1 GCA_011523725.1 Nitrospinota bacterium | reverse complement strand
AGCGCCTCCTGAAGCGCTGGGTGTAGCCGACGAGCAACTCCACGCCCGCCGCCTCGGCGGCCTCCACGATTCTGGCCGATTCCGCCACGCTCGTCGCCAGCGGCTTTTCCACCAGAATCCTGTGGCCCTGCGCTATCGCCTCCCAGAGCGGCTTCGCGTGCCACTCCTCATCCGTAGCGATGATGACGGCGTTGACCTCGGGCCGCTTGATGAGTTCGGCGAAATCGGTCGTGAAAAAATCGGCCTCGAACTCCTCCGCCATCGCCCTGCCCTTTTTCTCGTCGATGTCGCAACAGCCGAGCCACTCCGTGCCCGGGTACTCCCTGGCGCAGCGCGCGCGAATGCGGCCCACCCGCCCGCAGCCGACCACGGCCAGGCCAATCGGATTTCTCTCGCCTGCCGAAACCGCCATCATCCTCTCCCGTAAAGTAAACAAGACGCATAAAAAAGCGCCGGAGCCTCATCCGGCGCCGTTTGAAGCAGACGCATCCGCAAAGAGCGAGGCTTCGCTTATTCGAAATCCTCAGGCGTAACCGGCAGCGGAACCGCTTGTCCGGTTTTGGCCGAATGGTCCATCGCCAGGCACAGCATCAGGTTTTCGTGCGCTTCGCGCGCCGTGGTGTGCGGCGTGGGGACGCCCAGGTAAATTCTATCGAACCACGAGCGCGTCTCCTCGCGCATGGGCCCCCAAAGCTGTTCGAATACAAGATCTCCCGGCGGATAGCTGGTCAGAAAACTCACGTTGCGCTCCTGTTTCAGGCGCGCGGATTCATGCGGCTCCGCCGTGGCGAAGACGATGTCGCGGTGCGTGTCGTCTATCGTGAGCACGCCGCCCGTGCCCACGATACCCAGTTCGAGCGAATAGACCTCCGCCGGCCAGACGCTCGGCAGCGCCCAGCTCACGTTCATGCTCCAAATCGTCCCGTCCTCGTAGGTGACGATGGCGAACGTAGAATCCTTCGTGAGGTAGGGCGCCATCGCCTTGTCCACCGAGCGGGCGTACACCTCGACGGGCTGCCGCCCCTCCAGAAGCCAGGAGCATAGATCCACGCTGTGCGTGCCGGAGATGACCATGGGGGTGAATTTCGTCGGGAACTCCGTCTTGGTGGAGTTCGCCACCGGGTTCATGCGGTTCAGGAAGGCGCGGCCCGTTACGGAGGAGACGTCGCCCAACTCGCCCGAGCGAATCTTCTCCTTCGCCACCAGGAAGCGGCGGCGGAAGCGCTGCGTATAGCCCAGGACGGCGTCCGCGCCCGCCTCGTCGATGGCGCTCGCCAGCTTTTGTGAAACATCGGCATCCACCGCCAGGGGCTTTTCGATCAGCATCCTGTGGCCGCGCTCCACGCCGATGAGGATGGGTTCGAGCCGCTCGTTCGCGTAGGTGGCCAAGACGGTGGCGTTCACCTCATTGCGCTTCAGGAGCTCGCGGTAATCGGTCGTGAAAAAATCGGCGGATACGTCTTCGGCGAGTTTTCGGCCCACCTTCTCGTCGATGTCGCACAGCCCCATCCACTCGACAGCCGCGTTCTGCCGCGCGAACTCAGCACGGATGCGCCCGATCTTCCCGCATCCCACCACCGCGAGGCCGATGGGCTTTCTCGTCTCGTTCGTTACGTTCATGAGCTTCACCTTGATTAGAGCGTCAATTCAAAACCGGCGCATCTTCCCACCCGGGACCTTCGCGGCGCAAGCCGGGGCTCGGCTCAAGCCGGAACGCGGTAAATGCGACTTTGAAGGTCTCCGGACAAGACGGCGATTACTTCAGGGACGAGAGGCTTGGGGGTTTGTAGGGGCCGCATATATGCGGCCCATTGCCGGGCGGCTAAAAAAGGCCGGGTCGCATATATGCGACCCCTACAGGTCGTTTCCGACAAAGGAAGGAGGGATTACCCCCTGCGTCCCCACCGAATCGGTTGGCTCAAACCGCTGCCATTCCGGCATTCACCGAAATGACGAGCGAATCCCCACGAACCCACTGTGGCTGCACTCGTGAACAATCATGATGCGCAGAGACGCATGGGCCGCGACCTGTCCCTGCTACGACAATTAAAGAGGGGACGTAGGGGCCGTTCGTGAACGGCCCTCGTGGGAGGAACGGGCGCTTCACGAAGCGCCCCTACGGGTTCGTTACGACACGCCTGGAACGCGTAGCCGGACGGACGGTCCTTTGAACCTGTCCGGGGACCGGCGTGGCCGCCGATTGGCCGAAGAAGAAGGAGGAGTCCTGCGGAAACGTAAACCCTTCTTCATCTCACCAATCGAGCATGGCTCAAAAGCCGTCATTCCGGCGAAATTCCGCCGGTACTCAATCGGTGAGCATCCCCTTCGCGCGTTCAAGCGCTTCGAGTGCCTGCTCTCGCGACACCGTCGGGAAATCTTCCAGAAAATCGTCGAGCCTGTCGCCCGCTTCGAGATGCTCCATCAGGGCACGCACGGGAACCCTGGTGCCTGCGAAAACGGGCGTCCCGCCGAGGATATCCGGGTTTCTCTCGATGAGCGTATCGGACATCTTTCACTCCTTGAGCGCGGCGCGTCAGTGAGAATCAAAAGGCGCTCACACATTCTATTGTTTACCGAACCTCCTCCCGGCACAACCGGCGCCAAAGAACGGCATCGCGGCGCAAGCCGGAGCCTGAAGCCCGCCGCGGTTCCAAAAATCCGCGTTTCATCGGAGAATAAGCCGTTCTCCCGAAACCCGAATCCCGAAAGGAGTGACCCCGTGTCCCGCGTACCCATGCTCGAATCAGGCGCCGACGACCCCGTCGTGAACCACCTCTTCGACCACGCGAGCGTTCTGCTGAACCGAATCCCCAACGCCTGGCGCGTGATGGCGAACCAGCCGTTCATCACGAAGTTCATGCTGCCGCTCACCTCATCGCTCCTGAGGCAAGGCCTTGGTTCGGCCCTCGACACGAAGACGAAGGAACTCGCGATCATCAACACCAGCCGGCTCAACAACTGCGCCTACTGACTGGCGCACAACACACCGGTTGGTCAATCGGTGGGCATCACGGAAGCTGACATAGCCGCCATCAACGAGGGCGACTACGGCCCCTTCAGCGAGAAAGAGCGCGCCGTCCTGCTCTGGGCGGAGCACGTCACGCTCAACACGGCGAGGGAGCGGGACGACGTTTTCGAGGAAGTCAAAAAACATTTCAGCGACACGGAAATCGTTGAACTCACCATGGTCATCACCTATTTCAACATGAGAAACAAGTTCAACGACGCGCTCGGGATTCCCATCGAGGCGCAAGAGGAGATCGACAGGAACAAGATCCGCGAAAAAAATCCCGACGACCTCAAGGCCTATCTCGAAGCCCTGCTCGCCGACTGGCCGGACGAATTCCCCGAGGCGGGAAGCGGCGCATGACGAAAACACTCATCCGAAACGCGAGCGTCCTCTCGATGGACCCCGAGGTCGGGGAGATCGAGGGCGGCGACGTCCTGATCGAGGATGGGCGCATTTCCGCAGTGGGTGAGAACCTCGCCGCTCCGGACGCGGAAACCATCGATGCGGCCGGCATGATCCTCCTGCCCGGCCTCATCAACGCCCACATGCACACCTGGCAGACCGCGCTCCGCGGCCTGGGCGGCGACTGGGGCGGGCGCAGCTATTTCGAGATCGCGCACGAGACCCTCGCCCCGCGCTACCGGCCCGAGGACATATACATCGCGACCCTCGTGGGCGCGTGGGCGCAGATGGACGCCGGAACCACGACGCTGTTCGACTGGTGCCACAACAACCCCACGCCCGAGCACACCGACGCGGGCATCGACGCTTTGGAGGAATCCGGCATCCGCGCCCTTTTCGGACACGGAACGCCCAAGCCGAAGCCCAAGGCGGGCGAGCCACACTATTCGCAAATCCCGCACCCCGTGAGCGAGATCAAGCGGCTGCGGACGGGCCGCCTGGCTTCCGATGACGGCCGCATCACCCTGGCGATGGCCATTCTGGGGGCCGACTACTCCCCCCTCGAAGTGGCGCTCCACGACATGCGTCTGGCGCGCGAATACGGGCTCTTATCGAGCGCGCACATCTGGGGCGACGCGAGCAGGAAGGTGGAGGGCGGCTACCATACGCTGGCGCGAGAGGGCGTTCTGGGTCCCGATCACAACCTGGTGCACTGCAACTACGTGGACGATGAGGAGCTCAAGGTGATCATCGACTCGGGCGCCTCCATCACCGCCACGCCGTCGGCCGAGATGCAGACAAACCGGGGCGAGGCCGTCTGTGGGCGCGTGAGCGCGCTGGGGGGCAGACCGTCGCTCGGCGTGGACCTCGAAACCTACGTGAGCGGGAACATGCTCCACGCCATGCGGCACGCGCTACAAGTGCAGCGGATTTTCGACAACCGCCGCCTGGATGAGAACACCTACCGCGCGCCCGCCCTTTCCTTCTCGGCACGCGACGCGCTCGCGTGGGCCACCATCAACAACGCGCACGCGATGGGGATGGCGGAGAGAGTCGGCTCGGTCACGCCCGGCAAGCAGGCCGACCTCGTCCTCATCCGAAAGGACGACCTGAACACCGCGCCCGCGGGAGACCCGGCCCGCGCCGTCGTCTTCTATGCGGAGCGCTCGAACGTGGACACCGTCTTGATCGCGGGCGAGAAGGTGAAGGCGGGCGGTGAGCTGCTTGTAGATTCAGGCAAAATCGAACGGGCGAAGGAGCGGCTCGCCGAATCCGCGCGGTGGATTACGGGAGCGGCTTGAATCGGAAATAGAAAGCGTTCCCGTTCGCCCGGAGAAGGGTTGCGCAGGGACGGACCTCCGCGCGCATCCTGAACACGAAGGTGCGGTCCGTGAACAGGCCGAACATTGGGAGACAGACACGGAGGCCGGCCCTGCGCAATGTTTATTTCGTGATGTTCATGCCCCGCTATTGAACGGCGGGGGTTTGAAGTCGATCACAACTCTCACATGCAGATAAACATCTGATTGGAAATCAACTCAACAAACGAGCGACCCAATTTATTGAGTCGAATCGAGCGGAACTTAGGTATAGGAATAGCTGTCTGTTCCTCCTAAGCCCGATATATCGTCGATGTTATCAACGGTAAATTCATGACCCCAAGGGTCCAGTTTCTCGTCCACTTCAGATAGTACCGCACGTTTCCCTGGATTGTTGGTTTGCCACCTAGCCCACAACCGATCGATGGCCGCATGATGCAGCCAGAATGCGATATCATTTGGCGAGGACATCGTCGCCATATCGCCTCCAATCCAAATGTGACCCACATTGTGCGGCCAAATTTCGAGGTCATCCGAGAAGGATAAGTAAGAGGCGTTAGAGTTTTCCAAATCTTGCGCTTGCTTGGTGTTAAAAAACCAGGGTCGATTTGCTGGACCAAGAGGTTGGCCCGTGTTCCTTCCACTGGAAATGGCAAGGAAATTGACAAAACCCACCAATTGTCCTCCATCGTTTTCCCAATCCCAATAGGGAAGCGAGAGCGTGTCGTCGATTTTCCGAAGTTCACGCTCAAAAGCGATCAGATATGCACGATGCCAGGGCAAAAATCGTTGAACCCCAACATTTCCATGCCATCCGCCATGCATACGGTGTTGCATATTTGTATGAATTCTCGCTAGCCTGTGATAAATTCCATTACTGATCATTTGATTTACTACACCTTGAAAATCGTTCCAGCGCTGAAATGAAACATTGCTCTCGCGAACTATAGCCATACCATAATCTCCTTTTTCTGTTTCTGCAAAAAAATCCAACAGCTCAAATAACAACATTTTTACATTGAATTAATGCAAATTACATTAAATTATAATAATGTCAAGAGCCATTTGGCTCCGAGTCTCCATTTACCCCCCACCCGCGCACTCTTCCATCCACACACATGGCGGCATGCCACCATGAAATTCAAACAGATGGGGATTGCACTACCGGATGGGTGTTGTTTAGAAAGAACAGCAACGACTTACATGATAACTCACCTTGGAACGGGCGCATCGGCCCGCAAGGATTCGAAACTACGCCAAGGTTGCTTTACGGATTTTTGAGGTTGGTTTCAGGAATCGGGGAAAAGAAGCCGCTTTGGAGTCAACCCCCGTTATTCCGCGCGCCGGGTCTGCGTCCGTCGCCGCTGCGCCGGCGTGTGATGTGGATGACCAGAACGACGAGGGCGTCGTCCTGCACCTCGTAAATCACGCGGAATTCACCCACGAGGAGACGCCTAAGCCCACGCTCCTCTCCCTTGAGCGCGTTGCCCAGCAAGGGGTGCTCCGCCAGCCGGGCGATGGCCTCGGCAATTCGCTTGCGATCCGCAATATCGAGGCGTTCCAACTCCCTGACGGCGCTCCGTTTAATCTGTATCGAGAAATTCACGCCTTACCTGATCCCAGTCGAGCACCGGATCGTTCGGGTCGCGCAGCCGCTCCACGGCTACCGAAAGATCGTCGAATTCTTCGAGATAACGCTCGATCGCCTGACGGATGATTTCCGCCCGACTCCGTTTGAGTCTGTTCGCTGCCTCGTCCAGCGCGTCGACCACCGCATCCGGCAAACGTGCGGTAATTTGAGTCATGTTGCCTCCAGTGCATAGTAATGTCAAATACATTACATATCGGCGGCTTTCGAGTCAATAAAAAAATGCGATCACTCCATCATCCTATCATCCCACCCCGTCAATACCCGTCATCCCCGTAATCACCCGGCGTGGGGGTGGCGCCCGTTTTTGCGGTTTCGATGACGTGGTCTCGTCCGCCGAGGCGCTCGATGAGCGCCGCCTGATCGCGTTTGGCGCGCGCATCCACCTCTTCGGGGTCGAGAATCCCGCGCAGGGCGCCTTCGAGTTCGGCGATACTCGCCTCACTCTCCGGCTTTCCGGCGATGTCGTCCTGCTCCTCGGGGTCCGTCGCCAGATCGTAGAGTTCGGGCGGATAGCCCACGTAGTGGATGTATTTCTTCCGCCCCTTGCGGATGAGGTAGGCCGCCGTCTCGGCTCCCGAGGCGTGGTATTCGCTGAAAACGACCCGTTCAGGGTCATCGGGCGCACGCGCAATTCCGTAGAGCGAGCGGCCCGCGCGGCTCTCGTCCTCATCATGGGGCGCAACGCCCACGGATTCTAAAATCGTGGGATAAAAATCGAGCAGCGACACGGGCGTCTCGACCACCGCGCCGGCTTCTATATCCGGCCCCGCCATCATGAGCGGCACGGCGGCCGATTCCTGGTACATCGTGCCCTTGCCCCAGGTCCCCCGGGCGCCAAGGTTCTCGCCGTGGTCGCTCGCGAAGACGACGCGGGTGGAATCCGCAAGACCCGCGCGCTCCAGGCTCGCCAGCACCCGGCCCACCTGATCGTCCAGGAACGTGCAAAGCCCGAAATACGAGGCGATGGCGACCCGCCTTTTTTCATCGTCGAAAAAACTGTCCGAAGGCACGTATTTGCGGTACGCCTCGATCCACGGATGCCGGGGGCGGCCGTCGAGCGCGTGGGCCTTCGGCATGGGAACGGCATCGAGCGGGTACATGTCGAAATACTCCTTCGGCGCCATCAGGGGGAAATGGGGCGAGACGAAGGAGACGAAGGTCATCCAGGGTTTCAGGCTGTCGTTGTATTTTTGCGCCTCGTTCTCGATCCAGGCGCAGGCTTTTTCCGCGATGTCCAGGTCGTAGTTCGTGTAGCTCGTCTCGCCGGGCCCGATCTCGCGCGCGAGCTTGTCCGCCTGCTGGACGATCAACCCGTCCCGGATGGAAGCCACCGGCCCGCCCACCCCGTCGCGCGCGTGCATGGGGACGATCTGCTCATCGAATCCGGTGGGGTCGGTGACGTTTCTGTAGTGGAGCTTGCCGATGGAGGTAACCCGGCGGCCCTCGGCCTGCAGGCGATGCCCCCAGCCCGTCGGCACGCCCGTATAGGGGCTCGCGTTGTCCCAACAGCCGATCTCGTGCACATAGCGGCCCGTGGCGAAGCTCGCCCGGGCGGGGATGCAAATCGGGGAATTCGTATAGGCGCCCGTAAACCGCGCGCCAGAGGCAGCCAGGCGATCGATGTTCGGCGTTTTCACCACCGGGTGGCCGTAGCAGCCGAGCGTCTTGACGCTCAACTCATCCGCCATGATGACGAGCAAATTCATCGGTTTCATCGCAAGGTCTCTCTCATTGTCTGCGGGATACGATGGTATGGGATATCACGTTACATGTGCGGCCACACCGGGTCCGTCCGGTTGCCGAGCGGACCCGAGGGGTGCTCTTCGAGATAATCGTAGATGTTGCCGAGCCCTCCCTTCCTCAGCATGGTGAGGCGCTCGCCCAGGTGATCCATGCTGGTCAGCTCTGTTTCATACACTTCGAACACCTTGTCCTGCACCTCCTCGCGGCTCAAGCCGTCGTTCTTGAGAATCCTGACTTTATCGATCAACTCATGGAGCTTCTCGCGCTGGCGGGGTATCTCGTCCTTCCGGCAGGGCCTGCCGTGCCCGGGCACGTACCAGTCCACGTCCAGGGCCTCGAGCACGCCCAGGGACTGGAACCAGCCCCACACGTCGGCGGAATGACACGCCACGTTGAAGGCGGGTGTGAGGTTGTCCGCCGTGAAGGCGACGCGGTCCTCCACCGCGTGGACGACCGTCTGCCCCCGCGTGTGGCCCGGGGATTCGATGAGGATGAACGTCTTGCCGCCCAGGCGAATCGTCATCCGCCCCTTGTAGGTGACCTCGGGGGGCCTGAGCTCGAAGCCGGCGAGCAGCGCCTCGTTCTCGGGGTCGTACTTGAGCATGCGTTCTTTGCCCTCTTCCGGCGTGGCGATGGAGGTATAGAAATCCGCATACGTGATCTCACTCGAAATGATCCGCTCAGGATCAAGGAACCAGTTCGCCGCGATGTGGTCCTGGTGGTGCTCGGTGTTCACGAGATAGCGAAGCGGGCCCTTCCCGGCGATGAAATCGCGCCACGCGATGGCTTCGGAGGGCCGCATGGGGCCGTCTATCGCGATGACGCCGTCATCCGTCACCACCATGCCCACCGTGGGGTAGCAATCATAAAAAAAGACGTTCTCGGTCAACTGCTCCAATGGTTCATCCTCCTGAAAGGCGCCCTACATGGAAGGCAAACTTAATCCCTCAAACCCGCCTCGCGATCGAACCATTCGCGTATGACGCCCTGATCGAGATCGCCCAATCCCATATCCATCGCGCCCTGAAACGCCCCTTGCACCGCGTCGATCACCGGCGCGGAGGCGCCGTTTGCGCGGGCGAACTCGCGGATCAACCCCAGGTCCTTGTGCATGAGGGCGAGCGCGAACTTCACGGGCTCGTATTCCTTGTTCCTCAAACCCCAGCCGCGCGTGTTCATCACGCGAAACACGGTGCTCGAATAGAGATATTCCATCATTTGCTCGGGGTCCAGGCCCGACTTCACGCCCAGCGTGAAGCCCTCCGCCAGAGCGCACAACTGACTCGATACGAGGTGGTTCGTGATGAGCTTCATCCGCAAGCCCGATCCGTTGGGACCGAAGTAGTCGAGCAGATCGCACGCGCAATCGAGCACCGCGCGGTGGGCGTCCAGGACTTCCTTATCGCCTCCCACCATGAAGCCGATTTTCTTATCGCGCGCGATCATGGCGTTGCCGCTGATGGGGGCGTCCAGAAAATGGAAGCCGCGCTTCGCGGCCTCTTCGGCGACGGCGATGCTCTCCTCGGGCAGGATGGTGGAGAAATCGAAACACACCGCGCCTTCTTTCGCGGTGAGCAGCGCGCCCTTCTCCCCCAGAAACGCGTCTCGCACGTGCTCGCCCCTGGGAACCGAACTGCACACGTAGTCCGCCCCGCGGGCCGCCTCGGCGGGAGAATCGAAGACTTCCATCCCCGTCTCACGCGCCGCCTCCTGCGCCGCCGGACTCGGGTCGCAGCCTACGACTTCGAAGCCCGCCTTCATCATATTCGCGGCGACGGCCCCGCCCATGTTGCCGAGTCCCAAGAATGCGATCCGTTTAGCCAAACCCGCTCCTCCTCAAGCGCCATACCGCCGTATGGCTTCTTCGGTAAATTCCACCCCGTGGCCGGGGACGTCGGGAACCTCCATGCAGCCGCTCACAACGGCGAATTCCCGCGTAAGCGTCTCCGGGGGCAGCATCTCCACGTATTCCACCATGCAGCCGCTCGGCGTCGCCGCGAGGAGGCTTAACGACACCTCCTGGAGGAGATGCGCGCACAGCGAGAGATTGTAGGCCTCCGCCAGATGGGCGATTTTACGAAACTCCGTCACGCCGCCGCAGCGGCCCACGTCGGGCTGCAGGAACGCCGCCGCCCGCCTCTCGCAAATCTCCCGGAATCCCCAGCGCATGTATGCGTTTTCCCCCGCGGCGACGGGCACGGGACTCCTTTCGGCCACCTCCGCCAGATCGTCCACCGAATCGGCGAGCACCGGCTCTTCGAACCAGCGCACGTCGTATTCGGCGAGCATGGCGGCCGCCTCCAAAGCCTCGCGCGGGTTGTACTTCTGGTTGGCGTCGGCGAACAGGACGACCGACTCGCCCACCTCGTCTCTTAAAGTCCGAATCCGCTCCTCATCCCGTTTCGTCCCCAGCTTGAGCTTGTACGCGCCGATGCCCTTCTCCATGAAACCCATGCACTCATCCACCATCTCGGCGTCGGTGAAGGTGAGCCAGCCCCCGCTGCCGTATACGGGAACCGTATTTCTGAACCCGCCCAGAATGCTGGACAGCGGCAAATCCGCCGCCTTGGCGAGCGCGTCCCAGCAGGCGGTGTCCACGGCGGAGAGCGCCTGAACGCCCAGCCCCCCGCGCATCCTCGGCTTGTTCGGCCCCCAGAGCCGCGTCCAGAGCGCCTCGGGCGCCAGGGCGTCCTGCCCCACCGCCAGGGGGGCCAGTTCCTTTTCGATGTAGGGAACGAGCGTCGTCGAGGTTTCCCCGCCCAGGCCCATCACGAAGCCGCAACCCGTCGGGCCGTCTTCGGTGTGGAGAAAGACCACCAGATAATCGAGTTCGGATTTCGTGCTGTTGGCGCTTCCTATCGCACGGGCCAGGGGAACCTTGAGCGATTTCGCTTCTACACCTGCGATCTTCAGTTCAGCCATGCGTTAAAGTCCACAGAAACCTGTCTCAGATACGACAAGGGCTGCGGAGGTGTCCGAGAATACCCCCGCAGCCCTGGTGAGCGAGTCGAAAATTCCTAGTTCATCTTCATGCTGGCCAGCGCCTTCTCGAGCGGGCCTCTCTCGATGCCTTCACCACCCGCGAAATCCGGCAGGCGGCGAATCTTGCCGCGGCCCTTCTGCACCTTGGCCGTCGCGTTGAGCGCGTTGATGATGCGCGGCGTGATTTTATACAGCGGCCGCACCACGTTGATGGAGCGTCTGGCGATGGAGTAATCCACCTTGCGGCCCTTCGAAATCAGCCACTTGTGATAGACCTTGGCGAACTTGTCGGGGTCTTTCTTCCAGAGGTTCGCGGACTTGAGATAGGCGCGCAGGTACTTCGTCACGCCCTCGGGGTTGCTCTTGAGCGTCCTGGGATTCGCGAGCTCGATGAAGATCATCGCCGGCGGATTGTCGTACTTGCAGTAATCCACGATGGGCCGGCCCCATTTCTTGTCCTCGAGACGGAACGAGGTGGGCGCGCCGATGACCATCGCCTGAACCACCTTGGCCCGGAACGCGGAGAGGCGTTCCGCCGTCGTGGTGTTCATGATCTTGATGTCCTTGGGCTTCATGCCGAAAGCGGGCAGGATGCCGTTATCCAGCACGAAGTGGGTGGACGTGCCCTTCTTCTCGGCCATGGTCTTGCCCTTGAGATCTGCCACCGTCTTGATGGGAGAATCGGGATGCACCCATATCGAGATGGATTTACACCACGAGGAACTCGCGGAGATCATCACGAGTCCCGCTTTCTTCGCCACGCCGTCCACGTAGGGCCGCGTGGCGCCGTGGCCCACGTCGAGACTGCGCGAGAGCAGCGCCTCGATGACGAGCTTGCCCTGCGGGAAGACCTTGACCGACCAGTTGCCCTTGCCGAACTCCTCGTCGAAATAGCCCATCCCCATGGCGACCGCCGTGAAGGAGCCGAACGTCTGGCGGTGCATGCCGATGCGGAACTTGGCCGCCTCGGCGTCCGTCGCCTGGAAGCCGACGGGCACGAGGCTCAAAGCGAGGATCAGACATAAGAATCCGAACCACTTTCTCATCTTGTTTCTCCTCTCGGAAAATGAAAATGGACAGCTTTCCTCACGAAAACATGAACGACTTTCTTGAACCGGATAGGCGGAGTATGCCACAAGCGAATTCCCATTGCATCCGGGAAATGCGCCGTGGCCGGGGTTGTCGGGAAAGGGCCAAGGAGGGAGGGTTACAGAGGCGGATATAAATGTCGGACGTGTTCCATCATTGCATATTCGGGGTGTAGGGGTCGCATACATGCGACCCACATGCAGTACGGAGAGGGCCGCATATATGCGGCCCCTACACGCGATCGATGGCCCTACACAGGTCGGCATGCGCCGGAATGACGAACAAAACCAAATTCGTCGTGGGTCCCGCGAAGTCGGTTCCGACCGAAGAGGGAGGAACCGCCGCCTACCGTAGGGACAGGTCGCGACCTGTCCCTACAACACCTGCAAGTCCTCCCGCATTGGACTTTTCAACAACCTCTACCCACACCGTTCGAACCGCCCGCGCGCACGGGGAGGAACCTCCAGATCATAGCCGCATCAGATCCTCGCCCGCGACGATCTCGCCGTCGAAATAAGGTGCTAGCGCCTCGCGCACCTTGTCGTCCGGCGCCAGGGGCGGAACGACGTGCGAGAACACCAGCTTGCCGACGCCGGCCGCAGCGGCCGTTCTCCCGACTTCTTCCGCCGTGGCGTGATGGGCCGCCACGATCTTCGCCGTCGCCTTGAAACTCCCGAACCTCTCGTCTATCAATTCCGGCAAACAGGGGTGCATGACCAGCACGTCCGCCCCAAGTGCCAGGGGAACCAGCGCCTCCGTGGGGCTGCCGTCGCTCGCGATGACGATCTTTCTCCCCTCCGCCTCGAACGCGTAGGAGAGGATGTCGTCCACGTTGCCGTGGTGCGTGCCCTTCTCGACGCGGACGGCGAGGCCGTCCACCTCCAGCGCGTTGCCGGGTTCGAGAACGGACACCTCGATATCCGTTCCCGCCCTGGGCTTTCCTTCCTCCGCCCTCAGGTCGATGTCGTACTCGTAATAGCGAAGCATCCGCTCGACGATCTCCTCGACGGGCGAAGGACCATAGACCTTGAGCGGCGTGGATGCGCCCATGATCCAGCGCGAGATGAAGAACTCGCCGAATCCCGTGTAGTGATCCGAGTGAAAATGCGTGAAGAACAGGTGGTCCACCTTGCTGACGTGAAAGCCCGACTTCATGATCTGGGTCGCGGCGTGGCGGGCGGCGTCCACCAGATAGAGCTTCTCGCCCTTGACGATCGCGTTGCACGGGCCGCTCTTCTGGGGGGTGGGCGGCGGCGCGCCCACGCCCAGGAGTATGAGTTCCAAAACGGGTTTCCTCCCTTTCACCAAATTGGATAAGCGTCTTGCCGGTATGAATGCTTGGGGGTATTCTTGCGCGAACATCCTCGTTCACGTCAACCAGAAGAGAGAGACCGCCATGAAGCGCCTGTCCGAACATCTATACGCAGAGACCGACTACGACTGGGCGAACGTGGGCGCCGCCGTCACCGAGCGCGGCGTCGTTCTCCTCGACTGCCCGGTGCGGCCGAGCGATTCGCGCAAATGGCAGGAAGAGGTTTCGGCTTTAAGTCCGCACGGGGTGCGCTACCTCATCGCCACCGATTACCACGGGGATCACACCACGGGCTCCTCGTTCATCGAGGGAGACGTGGCGCTCATCGCCCCCCAGTACGTGTTTGAGGAGATTTCGAAGGGCGACAACGCATTCTCGAAGGAAATCTTCGTGAATACGCTGCGGGACCTGGGCTTTACCGATGAGGCGGATGAGATCACGAACGCCGCCGTGCCGCTGCCCCAGTTCTGCTTCGAGGACAGCCTAATCCTTCATCTGCCGCCCCTCACGTTCGAGATACACCGCAAAGGGGGCCATTCCCCCGCGTGCACGTCCGTGCTCGTGCCCGAGGAGGGCGTTCTCTTCGCCGGAGACGTCGTGATCAACGGCCCCTCGGCCGGCATGCGCGACGCCTTCGTGCAGGAGTGGATAGACGCGCTCGCCTGGGTGGAGGGCCTCGATATCGAGACCATCGTGCCCGGCCACGGCGAGATATGCGGCAAGGAGGTGGCGACGGAACTCAAGGAACGCCTGAGCGGGATGATGGAGATCATGGTCGAGGTGGTCGCTGCGGGCAAGGAGAAGCGAGAAGCCACGGAGGACCAGAAATTCATGAAATATTTCCACGCCGACGAAACGCGCGGCGAATACTGGCTCCAGCAGCGAAAAGACACCTTCCGCGACGGCCTGGAGCGCCTGTATGACGAGGTCGCCGCGCAGCGGGGATTGTAGAAATAGTCCTGAAGAACAAGAATTCGACACGACCGAGGAGGGAGTAGTGTAGGGGCCGCATATATGCGGCCCATGTAGCGGGTGAAAAAATTCAGGGTCGCATTTATGGGACTGTTGAAAATGTCCGTATGGGTGATTGTGCGTATGGAGGCGACCGAGGAGAGAGGAGACATCACTCCCCCCTTGAGGGGGAGTCGAAGAGCTGAGGGCGTAAGCCCGAAAGCGAT
>WTGD01000121.1 GCA_011523725.1 Nitrospinota bacterium | reverse complement strand
GACCCGCCAGGCAGCCCTCGAACTCGGCCCCCACGGCATCACCGTGAACGCGGTTGCTCCCGCGAACGTGAACAGCCCGCGCGGCCTCGCCAACCGGACGCAAGAGCGCATCGCCCATATTCAGAAAACCACCCCCTTACGCCGGCTCTCGGAACCCCACGAGATTGCGGAGGCCGTCGTATTCCTGTGCAGCAAGGAGGCGGGCTACATCACCGGCGTCACGCTCGACGTAAACGGCGGCGCGACAATGGTGTGAGAAGGCCGCCTCTCACATCGCAAGGCACTGTTACACCCCTCCGCATGTGAACATCAAAGGAGGAATGTTTATTGCGAAAGGACACGGCCTCCAGCGAGCTTCTGACGGAGCCAAGTCAGATCTTTTTCGATATTTTTTATCCGATTGATCACCTCATGATCGAATTTATGTTCTATTTCGCCCACTGTACGTGATAAACGACGCAGCCTCTCAACATTATTTTCCATATGTTGCTCAAGGTGCATTGCCCGGTAATCGGCTTGGTACGCCCAGTGAGAAGCCAGTTCGGCATAGCACCTCGCTCCCTTTTCCGGCCTTGAAGACTTACAATCCCTTACATATTTCAGAGGTTCTGTACTCCCTGCTTCTCCGTGTTTCCCCCTCTGAAACGTAAATGCATTACTAACGACACCACAAACGAGCCCGAACACGAATACACCAACGATGACAGACAACTTCATCAAATTACTCATCATGGTTCTCCTTTTCGGTTTAAGCAGTAAAGAGGAAATGAAATGTTTTATGTAATCTAAATTATATTTTAGGCACGGCTGAATATTTATGCAAATGCAATTTATTCAATACTATCCAACGCTTTCAAATACAATGGAGATATGGTTTTTGGGACACCCGCAGATTCCATCTGGAGTAGAGTGCTTACGCAGAGCCGTGGAAATGCTTCTTTAGCCGTTCTGGAGGGCTTGGTTCACGAGGGGCACGACCTGGGAGAAGCGTTCGGCCACGAGAACGCCCGCTTCGCGCAGGAGTTTTTTCTTGCCCGATGGCGCGCCGCGGCCCCGGGTGATGAGCGCGCCGGTGTGGCTCACGCTCGCGGGCGTGGGCGAGGTTTCCCAGAACTCGCCGGGGATCATCGCCACGACGGGTTTGGTGAATCCACCCGAGGCGATGAAGCGCGCCGCCTCCTCTTCCCTGTCCGTGCCGGGTTCACCGAACATGACGACGACGCGGGTCTCGGGGTCTCGCTCGAACAGGGCGAGCATTTCGACGAAGGCGGAGCCGATGAGCAAATCGCCGCCCAGGGCCACGTAGGTGCTCTGGCCGATACCCTCTCTCGTCAGGAACAGGCATATCTCGGCTCCCATGCCGCCGCTCCTGCTCACCACGCCCACTGGTCCGGGGAGGAACATGAGGTCGGGCACCTCGCCGCCGGTGCCGCCGAGCTTCGCTCTTCCCGGACTCACCATGCCCTGGCTGTTGGGACCGATGACGAAGGTTCCCATCTCGGCCGCGCGCGTCAGGAGCGCGCAGGCGTCGTGGTGCGGCACGCCTTCCGCGAGAATGTGCACGGTGGGAACGCCCGCCTCGATGGCCTCCAGGGCCGCCTCGCGCACGAAGCGCGCGGGCACGAAGAGCACGGAGAGGTCCACCTCGTGCTCCCTCAAGGCCTCCGCCACGGTTCCGTATACCGGCACGCCGCCTACAGACTCGCCCCCCTTGCCGGGAGACACGCCCGCCACCACGCGGGTGCCGTAGTCCGTCATGGTGGGCAGAAGGCGCCGCGCCTCCGCCCCCGTGGCCCCCTGCACGAGCACGCGGGTAGTGGAATCCAGAAGAATACTCAACTCTCATCGCTCCCGTAGCTGCGCGCCACGATCCGTTTGGCGAGGTCTTCTATCGACGCCTCATCCTCGCGCCATTCCACGCCGGGAACCTCGGCGATGAGTTTTCTCGCTTCCTCCACCCCCGGGCCGGCGTAGCGGATGATGACGGGGAACTTTTTGAAATCAAGCTCCGCCTCCTTGAGCGCGCGAACCACGCCCGCCACCTTGATGTCCACCCTCGTGAAATTGCTCACGTTCCCCGCAAGTAACAGCCCCTTGATGCCGGGTTTCGAAAGCACTGCCTTCACCGCCCGGCGCATCTTCTCCTCATAGCGCCCGGGCGTGATGTCGAACGTGGTGGCCGGCCTGCCGCCCTCGTCCAGAAGCGCCTCCAGGCTGGACAGGCCGTAACCTCCACCCGTCACCATGAAGCCGATGTCGCCGTCGAGTTCACTGAAGCGAATCGCGCCCACGTGGGGGTCGATAGCGTCGATCTCGCGCATGCGCATCTCGAGTTCGCTGAAGGGCCGCCAGCCGTTTCCGCCTTCAATGCCCAGCTTGGCCTCGAGCTCGGGGTGGCGGAAGAGCGCCTGCGCGTCGAGTTGCACCACGCCCGCCGCCGCCACCACGCGGCCATCGGCCAGTTCTGCGAGGGGGTTCACCTCTATCATCTCGCAGTCATGGGCGCGGAAGACCCCGTACATCGCGCATACGGCGCGGGCGGCTTGCTCCGCGAGGCCGCCCGAGAGCCCCGCACGCCGCGCCAGTTCAAGCGCCTCTTCTGCCTGAAGCCCTTCGAGGATATTGACAGGCCATTCGAGCAGTTTGTCAGGATGATGCTCGGCCAACTCCTCGACATCCACGCCGCCCTCGGCGCTGAAGAGGATGAGCGGGCATTTTCTCGGCGCATCGAAGGAGATGGAGCAGAAAATCTCGCGCTCGATGTCGAGCGCTTCCATGACGATGAGTTTTCTGACGGGAAAGCGCCGCACTTCCATGCCGAGAATCGCGTCCGCATGCGCGCGGGCTTCATCCACAGAGGCGGCGAATTTCACCGCGCCCGCCTTCCCCCGCTTCCCTACCGGCACGAGGGCCTTGATGACGACGCGCCCCCCCAGACGCTCCAGCGCGCGGGCGGCTTCGCTTGAGTCCGTGCAAACCTCGAAGCGGGGAACGGGGAGGCCGCCTTCGCTCAAAAGCTCCAAAGAATCGTTTTCCAGAAGGCGGGACAAGATAATCTCCACTCGGAATGCGTCCGGCGCGTTATCGCGAGAAAACCTGCAAGATGCGCACTAGCTAGCACTCAGGCCTTCGGGCGTCAAGATTTGCGGGAAAACCGCGCGGATTCGTCCGAGCGCTGCTTGCGAAAGTATGTTGATGAGATAGAATCACCCCATAAACAAAACTTGTCACTCTTACATTCCAACGGAGGAGAGTCCATGCGTACCCACAAAAAATTCATTACAGCAATTGGCGTCTTCGCCGCGGCGGCTTTCGCCGCATCTCTGGCGAGCGCCGCCACCACCAACATCACCATCGTCGGCGCGGGCAAGGGCGCGGGCGCGTTCCGCATGGCGGCGGGCCTCGCCGAAGCGGTGAACAAGACGAGCAAGACCGTCAACGTCACCAACCGCGAGTCGAAGGGCTTCATCGCCAACACCCGCCTCGTCGCCAGCGGGCGATCGGAGATCGGGATGACGAACGGGATATTCGTCGACTTCATGCAGCGCGAGCAAAAACCCTTCGCAAAGGACAAGGGGAAGAAGACCATCCGGGGCATCGGCCCCGTCTCCACCTCCTGGTTCCAGGTGACGACGTTCCACAAGTCCGGCATCAAGACCTACAACGACCTCGCCGGCAAGCGGGTGAACATGGGTCCGAGGGGAAGCTCCACGCTGTTCATGACGAAGTTCATCACCGACAACCTGGGGATCACCGACAAGATCCGCAAGGACTACATGGGCTGGGCGCAAGCCGCCACCAACATGATCGACGGCAAGCTCGACGCCTTCGGCATCCCGAACCCGGTGCCCTCGCCTGCGATCCTGCGCGCCTCGCGCAGCGGCCCGCTCCGCATCCTGAGTATCCCCGACGAGGTGCGCGACAAGTTCGTCGCCCTGAGTTCGGGCTACTACAAGGACAACAAGGACGCCAGCCCCTACCAGGGGATGAAGGGCAAGAAGTTCAAGACGGTCGCCTACACCATCTTCGCCGTGGCGAACGAGAAGGTGCCCAACGACGTCATCCACGAGGTGACGCGGCGGGTGTACGACAAGGCGAACCGCGACTTCCTGATCAACGTCTTCGGAGGCTGGAGAATCGGGCTGGACTTCGCCGCCAAGTCGGACGAGTTCATCAAGCAGATGGGCAACTTCAACATGAAGCTCCACCCCGGCGCCGCGCGCTACTGGAAGGCGAAGGGTTATAACGTAAACTAGGTGTTTCCCGGCTCCCCCGGAGGGCACGGCACCCTCTGGGGGTCCGGTAAGGCGCTTGTCATCGGCCTCGGGTGAGAAAGGGTGGCGATGAGGAAGGTTTTCGATTTTCTCTGGGAGTGGTTGCGGTTCATCTTCGCCCCGGAGTCGGCCACCCGAAGGGATATCGAACCGGGCTTTCAGAAACAAAACCTGCCCGTCTGCGTTTTTCTCTCCTGTCTGCTATTCGCTTACATCGTTTTCTTCGCCGGAAGATCGTACAATCTCTACCTCCCCTACGAGATCGCCTGGGACTGGCAGGAAGTCGAATTCCCGGCTCTGGATGCTTGGCTATACGCCCTGATCTGGCTTTACGTGTCGGGCCTGTGCATTTTCCCGAAACAGGCGATCCTGCTTTCCTCGTTCGCGTTCGCTTCCTATTTTCTATACGGCGCGGCGAACAAGGCGCCGGTGGATTTCGGGCTCGGCTTCGGCGAGGTCATCGTCTACGCCCTCTCCCCGATACTCACGGAGGGGATGGAGAAATCCCTCTCCGCAATTTGGGAGACGATCCACTTCCCGGGGCTGGCCATCTACGCGTTTCATTTCTATCTGCCCTTTTACGTTATTTTCACCGCCATCCTGACTTTCATCTACTACCCCGCGCGCGCGGGCGCTCCGATGAGGCGGCCCTCCGCCGTGGACCTCCTCCTCTGCGCGGGCGTGGTCGTCTTCACGGTGGAATACGTCATGAACTTCGCCGACCGGGGAGACCGCGCGGGCCTCGTCCTCTGGACGGACGTCGCGATGGGCACGATCGCCATCATCGTCTCGATCGAGATGTGCCGCCGGATATTGGGCTGGGTGCTTCCGCTGCTGGGGCTCTTCTTTTTCTACTACGCCATGTACGGCAACCAATTCCCCGGCAGGCTCCTGCACAAGGGATTTTCCTACAACGAGGTCGTGAACTTCATCTACGGCACCTCGGGCATCTTCGGCGTCATCGCGAACGTCTATGCGAGCTACGTGTTCCTGTTCATCCTCTTCGGCGTCTTTCTGGAAAAGACGAAAGTCGGCGACGTGTTCATCGACCTCTCCTACGCCTTGGTGGGCCGTCTGCGCGGAGGCGCCGCCAAGGCGTCTGTCGTGTCGAGCGGCATGGTGGGCTCGGTGGTGGGAAGCGGGGCTGCGAACATCGTCATCACGGGCACGTTCACGATACCGCTCATGAAGCGCGCGGGCTACAAGCCCCACTACGCGGGCGCGGTCGAGGCGGTCTCCTCCATCGGCGGCCACCTGCTCCCGCCCATCATGGGCTCGGCGGCGTTCCTCGTGGCGGCGTTCACCGAAACGGATTACGGGTGGATTGCGCTCATATCGCTGGTACCCGCGCTGATGTACTACTTTTCGGTCTACATGTCGGTGCACTTCCGCTCGGGGCTGGACGGGATCCACGGACTCTCGAAAGAGGAGTTGCCCGAACTGCTGCCCCTTCTCAAGAAAGAGGGCTATCTGCTGCTGCCGGTGGTGCTGCTCATCTTCCGGCTCATCATCGGGCGCTCGCCGTTCGACGCGGCGCTCTGGTCCATCGTCCTGGCGATGGTTCTGGGGTTTTTCCGCGAGGACACCCGCCTGCTGGCCTTGCCGCCGATTCTCGCGCGGCTCGTCGGCCGGCCCGGGTGGAGCACCCGAAACGACAGGCTCGAATACCAGGCCGCGAATCACCACAAGGAACTCATGGAATCGGGGAAAACTCTCGAGGAAGCCGATGCGGAGGCGGAAACCTACCTGGAAGCCGCGAAGGCCGAACCGCCCGGAAACCCGCTCATGGAGAACTGGCCCCTGCTCGCCGGACTGGTGCTGCTCATCGTTTTGCCGATTGCGGGGCCCAGCTTGCCCGAGGCGATTTTCTGGGCAGTCCTCGGGTCGGTAGTATTCTCCTCCCCGCGCGTCCTGGACGGGCTGGAGCGAGGCGCCATCAACTCGCTCATCATCGGCGTGACGGCGGGCGTGATGGGCATCGTGCTCGCGGGCGTGTCGATGCCCGGCCTTGGCATCAAGTTCTCCTCGATCATCCTGGGCTACGCGGCGATCATCGACAACACCTTCGGCATTACGGGAACGACGCTACCGGTAGCGATCCTTCTGTGCGCCATCGCCAGCTACATCATGGGAATGGGCATGACGATCACGGCGAGTTACGTGCTGCTCTCGATCCTCGCCGTGCCCGCGCTCGTGGAACTCGGCGTGCCGCTCCTGAGCGCGCACCTGATGATCCTCTGGCTGAGTCAGGACGCCTCGCTCACGCCGCCCTTCGCGCTTGGCGCGTTCATCGCGGCGGGCGTGGCGAGAGCCGATCCGATGCGCACCGGCTTCGCCTCGCTCAAACTCGGTAAGGCGCTCTACATCGTCCCCTTCCTGATGGCCTACACCCCGATCAACATCACGGAGGGCGCGGCATGGTTCGACATCCTCGTCGTGTGGGTGAGCGGTTTCATGGGCTTTTTCTGCACCTCGGCCTCGCTCGAGGGCTACATGCGCAGAAAGCTCGAAATCTGGGAGCGGGTCGTGTTCGCCGTGGCGGGCGGTCTGCTGTTCTTCTACGTGCCGTGGATGAAGATAACGGGCGCCGCCATCATGGCCGTCATGATCGCCATCCAGTTCATGAGCGCGAAGGACGAGGGTACAGCCTCCCCAAGGCCCGCAGCATCCTCGTAACCTGATCGATATTCAAGTCAACAAGAGAGAGTCGGTTCTGCCTCCCTGTTCATTCACTCCGGCAAAGAGCGTTCGAGACACGCCTTGAGCGCGCCGCCGCAGTAGGAGCGGGCGAAATCCTCGCCGTGCGCGGCGCTCAAGCGCTCGGCGAAGTCCCCTATCGCCCAAACCCCTCTGAACTCATCGAAAAGTCGCCTGCCGTCGGGCGCAGGGCGGTTGATGCCCGCGAAGTCGCTGCCGAGCGCCACCTGGTGGGCGGCGATCTCGGCCAGGAACTCGATTTCCTCCAGATGGCGATCGAACGTCTCGTAGAACCCAGGATGCGGCGCCAGTCCAATGAGCGCGCCCGTCTCCAAAAGTCTCCTCGCCATGTCGCGCAGCAGCCCGCGTTCGCCGAAGACGGGCAGCAGCGGCTCGTCCAGGTGTCCGTGTGAGTAGTGCATCTCCTGTCCAGTGACGAGGGCGAGATCGATCATGTCCGATTTCGTTCGGTGGTTCGCGTGCGCGCAATCCACCATGAAGCCCGTCCGCCAGGCCTGCATGAGAAAGGCGCGTCCCAGGGGCGTGAGGCCGCGCGCAGGGTCTCCCATCGCTCCGCCGCCCAGAGGGTTGTCGTCGTTGTACATGGGGCCGACGCTCCGAACGCCCTCCTCCCAGAGCCATTCGAGGAGCTTGAGGTCGTCTTCGGTTTCGATGAAATAGACGCCCTCCGCGTGGATCAATTGCCGTCCCGCGCCGTCCAAGTCCGCTCGCGTGAACACGATGCTCAAACCCTCCGCCGTGCGAATCCGCTCCAGGTCACGCCTCACCAGATCGAATTGCGCATCCTGTGGCGCGCCTTCGAGCCGCTCCAGGGCCGAGAACACCCCTCCCAGCTTCGCCGCCGTTTCGATATCTATCTGATCCGCCAGATAGGCGCGCTCCTCGGGCAGATCGACCATCCAGCGCAGATCGGTGTGAAAGTCCCAGACGTCCTTCATTTCAATCGGCATCCGCGTCCTCTCCCGACAAAAGTCTCGACAACATTATCTGAACGAATACGCCATCATAGCGGGGTTGCTGAAAAAGTCATCCTCAATCGGAATTCCTCCCCCTCATCCCGAGTAGGCGCGCCTGCGCTCCGTATCGAGGGTTTGACCCGACCGAGTAGGGGGTGTCGAACCCTTCGATACGCCGCCTTTGGCGGCTACTCAGGGTGAGGTCAATATGGCGGCAAGGCAAGACGAGGACTTGACGCGAGCGAGGAGCGAGTATCGAACGCGCCTATTTCCAGTGCCGGGTTTTTCAACAACCCCATAGCACGTGAGAGTCGGGATTCGCCTTTGCGCTGCCGTGCAAGCTCGCATAGGCTGTCGCCTCAAATTCAGGGAGGACGTTCCATGTCATCGAAGAAACCCTTGGTGCTGGTCGAGCGCGACGGCCCGCTCGCCACGCTCACGCTCAACCGCCCCGAGAAGCGAAACGCCATGAACACGCAAATGACCCGCGAGGCGAAATCGGCGATTGCAGAGCTTGCGGGGGCGGATGGTTTGCGCGTTCTCGTAATCGAGGGCGCTGGGGACGTCTTCTCCGCAGGGGCCGACGTGGTCGAGATGGGCGCGCTTACCGAAGACACCGCGCGCGATTTCATCACGAACCTCCACTCCCTCATCCACGGCGTGCGCGAGTTCCCGCATCCCGTGGTCTGCAAGTGCCGGGGGTACGTTCTGGGCGGCGCGCTGGAACTCATGCTCGGCTGCGACCTCCGCGTCGCTACGGAAAATACGAAGTTCGGCATGCCTGAAGTCCGGGTCGGCGTTCCCTCCGTCATCGAGGCCGCGCTGTTCGCCCCTTTCTGCGGTTTGGGAGCCGCGCAGGACCTGCTCCTCACGGGCCGGACGTTCGACGCGCATGAGGCGCATCGGCTGGGAATCGTCCAGCGGATATGCCCGCCTGCGGAACTCGATGAAGCAACAGGGGCGGTTGTGGCGGAACTGCTCGAAGCCGCTCCCGGCGCGTTGCGCGCCCAGAAGGCGCTATTGAGACGATGGATGCAGGCCTATCTCGAAGCCGCCGTTCCGCCCTCAATCGACGCCTTCGAGGCCTCGTTCCGAACCGGCGAACCACAGGAAGGCATGGCCGCGGCGCACGAGAAGCGTCCTCCCGCCTGGGCGCCCGGAGAGGGATAAGCAGAATACGCCCCGCGGTGGCGTTCGCTGGTTCGGTGTGGCATCTTCACTCATCCTGCCGGGATAATGAGGAGAACAGGATGACGGAAGACGGAGTATTGATCGCGCGCATCCGCCCGATTCTCAAGCGGCGCAAGGGATATTCGGAAAAACGCATGTTCGGCGGCGTGTGCTTCATGATCAACGGCAACATGTGCGTCGGAACGTGGAAGGGCGCGCTCATCGTGCGGCTCGCCAGGGAGAACCACGAGACGACCCTCACTGAACCTCACACGAAACCCGCCGACATGGCGGGCCGGGTGATGAAGGGCTGGGCGCTCGTCGAACCGGCGGGTATCGAAACGGACGAGGCTCTGAAAGACTGGGTGCGCAGGGCGGCGAAGTTCGCAGGCTCGCTTCCGCCCAAGTGAGGGCGCCTCACCCATGATACTGAAATTCACTCTCTGCGAAGGATGAGATATGAAAGCGATTACAGTCCAGGGCGACGCCGGAATCGAAGGGCTCGTATACGGCGAGGTCCCCACGCCCGAACCGGGAGAGGGCGAAGTGCGCGTGAAGCTCCTGGCTTCAGGCATCAACCACATCGACGTCTACCAGTGCACTCCCGCCATGGTGCGTCACGAGAAACCCCACACCATGGGTGCGGACGGCGCGGGCGTCGTGGATAAGGCGGGGCCGGGCGCGGTCTTGAAGCCGGGCGATGAAGTCATCCTCGACCCCAACCTGGGCGACCCCACCCAACCGGGCTACGGCCTGGTGGGCGCGCAAAGTGCAGGCACGCATGCGGAGTTCATCGTCCTGCCGGAGAAGAATTTCTTTCCCAAGCCCGGGAACCTCTCGTTCGAGGAAGCGGCCGCGCTTCCCCTAGCTCTCAGCACGGCCTATCGCCAGCTCATCAGCCGCGCGCGGCTTGCCGCGGGCGAGAGCGTGCTCATCCACGGGGTGGGCGGGGGCGTCATGCTCTATTGCCTGCAACTCGCCGCGCAGGCGGGGGCCTTCACCATCGTCACCTCATCGAGCGAGGAGAAACTCGAAACCGCCGAATCCTTCGGCGCGGACGTCTGCATCAATTACAAGACGCAGGACGTCGCCAGCTCCGTGATGGATGCCACCGATGGCCGGGGGGCCGACGTGGTGGTCGACAACGTGGGCGCGTCCACCTTCGGGTTGAGCGCAAAGTGCGTCGCGCTGAACGGGCGCATCACCATCGTGGGCGGAGCGGCGCACCACGTGATCCCCGAGGTCAACCTGCGCGATCTGTATTTCAAGCAGGTCGACATCCACACCTCCACCATGGCGACGCCGGAAGAATTCAACGCGGCGATGGCCCTCGCCGCCGAGGGCAAGGTGAAGGCCCACATCGACTCCACCTATCCCCTCTCGCGCTTCCGCGAGGCCATCGAGCGCGTGGCGAAGGGCGAACAGTTCGGGAAGGTGGTCATCACGAGAGACTAGGGGGGCAAGGAGACCGCGCGCCGTTTTATCTTTTTGTGAATCGTCAACTTTCGGAGAACGCATAAAACATGAAAAGACACCTCGCCAAGACCGTCGCCGCGACTGCAGGCGGAGAGCGCGCCAATCACATGACGGCCAGGAAACCGCCGGGTCTCGTGCCGCTCGATTCGGGAACGCCCAACTTCCCCACGCCCGAACACATCACGGAAGCCGCCAAGGAGGCGCTCGACCAGGGCCTCACCGGCTACGCGCCGGGACAAGGCGACCCCGAATTCCTCGAAGCCGTCTGCGAGCACGTCGAGCGCGAGGCGAACGCGAAATACACGCCGGGTTCCGTCATCGCGACGAACGGGGCGAGTTCGGGCATCTACGCCGTCATGACGGCGTTTCTCGACCCGGGCGATGAGGCCATCCTCATGGACCCGACGTTTTCGCTCTACGCCCACGTCGCCCTGCAGCTCGGCGCCGTACCCGTCTCCGTGCCGCACGACGCGGACTATCAGATCGACGTGGAGGCCGTTCGCCGCGCCATCACCCCGCGTACGCGCCTCATTCTCGTCAACAACCCGAACAACCCCACCGGCGTGGTCTACCGGCGCGAGGATCTCGCGGCCCTCGCCGAACTCGCCACGGAGCACGACCTCATGCTCGTATCGGACGAGGCTTATGCGAAAATCCTGCAACCAGGCTTCGAACACGTGCCCCTGCTCTCGTTCACCGAGCATCGCGACCACCTCATCCTGCTCGACACCTTTTCCAAGACCTATTCGATGACCGGCTGGCGTCTGGGCTTCATGGTCCTGCCCGAGGATCTGCCCCAGCCGATGTTCAGCGTGCACCGCTCCATCAACGGGCCGATCAACACCTTCGTCCAGCGCGCGGGAGCGGCTGCGCTCAGGAGCTCGCAGGAATGTGTAGAGGAGTTTAAGCGCGAATACCACAAGCGGGGCCGCCTCATGAACGAGATGACGCGTGATATTCCGGGCCTCATTCCCATCGAGCCCCAGGGCGGTTTCTACCAATACTGTCGGTATGAGTACCCCATCCCCTCGAGCGAGGTGCGAAAGCGCGTCTGGGAGGCCGGGGCGGCGATTCGCAGCGGTTCGGAGTTCGGCGCCTCAGGCGAAAACCACCTGCGCTTCACCTATTCGGTGAATGAGGATGTTATCGAAAAGGGCATGAAGATCGTGGGCGAGGTCTTCCGCCACCTGGGCTGAGGCTGGTTCGTTCTACGCCTGAAAGCCGTCCTTTGGGGGACTGCTGAAAAATTTCCTCTGAGGAGGGGTTAGGGGGTGTCGGGGCCGCATATATGCGTCCCGGCCCTTTTCGCCACCCGCCAAGGGCCGCATATATGCGGCCCCTACCGGCCTCGTCAATAGACGGGCATAATATCCTTCTCGTAGGTCTCGTCCACGCCGCGAGCGGCCGCGTAGAAAATCTCCTGGAGCCTGCGCGTGAGTTTTCCCGGCTTACCGTCCGCCACCTCGATGCGGTCGAGCGAGAGCACGGGCGCGACCTCCGCCGCCGAGCCGCAAATCATCGCCTCATCGGCCACGTAGATCTCCGTGCGGTCCACCGGCCGCTCCACGGGTTCGGGGCCGATGTGCCTACCGAACATCTCGATTACGCTGTCGCGCGTAATACTCTCGAGAATCGAGTCCGTCACCGGCGGGGTGATGAGCTTTCCCTCGCGGATGATCATGATGCACGTGCCCGTGCCCTCGGCCACCGTGCCGTTCTGGTTCAGCAAAAGGGCGTCGTCATAGCCGTTGATCCTGGCCTCCACGCCCGCGAGCCTGCCGTTTTGGTAGTTGGCCGACGCTTTGACGCGCGGCGGCACGGAATCGTCCGAGATGCGCCGCCAACTGCTCACGCACAGGTTCACCCCCTGCTCCTGGCGTTTGCGGTTGCTGTTCGTCCCCCCGCTGATGAAGACGCATGTGTCCACCTCGTCCGCCGCGTAGCCCTTCATGTCCAGAGGGCCCGAATCGTCGAAATACACGTTGAGGCGGAAGTGGAGGTCCTCCTTGAACTCGTTCGCCCGTATCCACTCGATAACGGCGTCCTTGAACTCTTCCGCCGTATAGGGCGGCGTCATCCGCATCACCCGCATCGAATCGAACAGCCGCCTGATGTGCGGGTCCATCTTCCAGAGAAAGAGATTGTTTCTCTCCTCGCTCCAATAGGCGCGGATCCCCTCGTATACGCTCGAACCCCTAAGGACCGCCTGGCTGAAAACGCTGATCTTGGCCTCCTCGGGCGGCACCACTTCTCCGTTGAGCCAAACTTTTGCATGATCATAACTAGGCACAGGAACCTCCAATGTGGAAGGAAGATTGACTGTCAATGCGGAAAACACGGCATGATGAACAATTTTAGGCTTGGTTGACAAGGGGCACCCCCGCCTTGACGCTCGGCCGCGCTTGGGCGTAGCGTGTGCCGAGCAAATTTCAAACTTCCCCATCCGGAGATTTTCATGCAGCAGCCCACAGACACTCCGAAACTCGCGGACGCCTACGCCGAATCCCTGCCCGCCTCGCGCGCGCTTCACGAGCGGGCGAAAGAGGTCTTCCCCGACGGGGTGACGCACGACAACCGCAGGATGCAGCCGTTCCCCATCTACGTCGAGCGTGCCGAGGGCGCCTATAAGTGGGACGTGGACGGCAACCGCTACATCGACTACTGGATGGGCCACGGCGCGCTTCTTTACGGGCACAATCCGCCCCACATCCGCGAGGCCGTGAGCGAGGCCGTGCTCCAGGGTTCACACTACGGGGCCAGTCACAGGCCTGAGGTGGAATGGGGCGAATGGGTACAGCGCCTCGTGCCTTGCGCCGAGCGGGTGCGCTTCACGGCTTCGGGCACCGAGGCGACGCACATGGCGCTCCGGCTCGCGCGCGCCTTCACGGGCCGAAAGCGCGTGGTCAAGTTCGCGGGCCACTTCCACGGCTGGCACGAGGGGCTCGAAATCGGCGTGCGCGCCCCCTACACGAACGAACCCGAAGCGGGACAACTCGAGGTCGTGACCGACCTCGTCACCGTCTGCCCGCCGAACGACATCGAAGCCGTCCGGGAGGCGCTCGCCTCGGGAGACGTTGCCGCGCTCATCCTGGAGCCGACCGGCGGGCACTTCGGCACCATCCCGATGGGAAAGGATTTCATGGCCGCGCTCAGGGATGAGACCCGCAAGGCGGGCGCCCTCCTCGTCTTCGATGAGGTGGTCACCGGCTTTCGCGTATCGCCGGGCGGCGCGCAGGCGCACTTCGGCGTAACGCCCGACCTCACGAGCCTCGCCAAGATACTCGCGGGCGGCCTTCCGGGGGGATCGGTCGTGGGCCGGGCCGATGTGCTCGAATACCTCGCCACCAAGCCGGATCCCGAAGCGAACCGCCAGACGAAAATCGCCCATCACGGCACATTCAACGCGAACCCCATCTCCGCGGCCGCGGGCGTCGCCATGCTCTCCTCGCTGGCCGACGGCCGGACCACCGAGGCGGTGAACGCGCAGGCACAAAAGTTGAGATTCGGGATGAACGAGATTCTCGCCCAGGAGGCGGTGGCCTGGCGAGTGTATGGCGAATACAGCGACTGGAAAATTCTTTTTGACGCCGACGCCCCGCCGCACGACGGGGAGGATCAGGACGTGAGCGGAATCGACTGGCGGCGTCTCGACTCCAAAAACGCGCAGAAAAGCCGCGCGCTCAGACAGGCGCTCATCCTGCACGGCGTGGATTTCAACGGCGCGCGCGCCCTGGTGGGCACCTGCCACACGAACGACGTGATCGAGGAAACCCTCGCCGCTTTCCGGGCCGGCGTGCAGACCATGAAGGAAGAAGGCGTCGCCTAGCGTATTCCACCGAACCCATCAGATACCATGAAGGAGAACCGCACTTGCACAGCGCGCTGAAAGGCCTTTTAAGCCTGGAATCCGGACGCATCGTGGACGACATGGAACACCCTTTCACCTGCCCCGAAACGGGCGGGAACCTGCAGGGCAGCTACGACGTCGAGTGGATAAAAACTCACGTGGACAGGGACGAGATCGCCCGCAGACCCCGGAGCATCTGGCGATGGCGCGAGCTTTTGCCCGTGCGCGATGAGGCGAACGTGGTCTCGCTCGTAGAGGGCGACACCCCCCTCATCCACGCGGAAAGGCTCGGGAAGACGCTCGGCTACAGGAACCTCTACATCCTGGATGAATCGCGAAACCCCACCGGCTCGTTC
>WTGD01000109.1 GCA_011523725.1 Nitrospinota bacterium | reverse complement strand
ATAAGGCAGCGAAAACGAACGCATTATTCAACTGCTCAGGAGAAAGAACCCGATGAGTCTCCCCACGAAGGTCAGTATCGTCGAGGTCGGCACGCGAGACGGCCTCCAGAACGAGAAACAATACATCACGCCCGAGGACAAGATACGGCTTCTGGATACCATCACCGACGCGGGCGTGCGCCGCATCGAGGTGACAAGTTTCGTGAGTCCCAAGCACGTCCCCCAGCTCAGAGACGCGCAGGAGGTGCTGGCGGGCTGCAAGCGCAGCCCAGACGCCGAGTACGAGGCCCTGGTTCCCAACGTGCGCGGCATGGAGCGCGCCTTGGAATGCGAACTCGACGGCGTCATGCTCTTCGTCGCCGCCAGCGAGACGTTCAACCAGAAAAACATCCGCGCGAGCCGGGAGACGATGCTCGGGGTCGCCCGCGAGGTCGCCAGGATGGCGCTGGACGCGGGGCTGAAACTACGGGGCGGCGTGGTCGCCGCGTTCGGCTGCCCGTATGAGGGGCGCATCTCCGATGAGGACGTGGAGTGGATTGTCGGCGAATACGTGGACATGGGCTGCGGGGAAATCGGCCTGGCCGACACCGTGGGGATGACGAACCCGGCGGAGATCAAGAGGCTCACCACGTACATACGCGAAAAATTTCCCTCCGTGCGCTACGCGCTCCACCTCCACAACACGAGGGGGGCCGGCCTGGCCAACCTGCTGGCGGGCCTGGAAGTGGGGATCGATACGTTCGATGCCTCCATCGGCGGCCTGGGCGGCTGCCCTTTCGCCCCGCGCGCCACCGGCAACATCGCGAGCGAGGATTCGATCAACATGCTCCACGAGATGGGGATCGAGACCGGGGTCGACCTGCCGAAACTACTCGAAGCCGTCGCCCACGCGGAGAAAATCCTGGACCGCCAGCTGCCGGGGCAACTCCTCCACGCCGGCATCCCCGACTGGGAAATGGCGTCGTAAAACAACTCCGGCGGATGGCGCCTGCGCACCCCTAGACTTTCTCTAGGACGTTCGCCTTCTACCATTATCGGGTATAGGGAAAACGGAAATGGCACAACAACTCGTCCACGGGATTGACTTCTCGGGCAACGAAAAGATGTGGAGGCGGGGCTGTGGGCGTTCAAACGTCTGGATCGCAACGGCGGAATGGGACGCGAACAATCTTGCATTAGTCGCACTGAGACGAGTGCAGGAATTACCGGGTAAAGACCATCCTTTCGCCCGCCTAGTCCACCTCCTCGCAAATTCAGATTATCTGGCAGCGGCCATCGACGCTCCTTTTGCCCTGCCCGCACTCCATATGCCAAAGGGCGGTCTCCCTGCCCTTCTGAAAGCGGTCTTGGCGTTTGAAACCGAGAATCGCCCTTTCGCAAAAGCTGAGCAACTGGTTCGCTACGCAGAAAGCATCAAGCCTAAAGAAGAAAACAAGCCAATGCGTACCACCGAAAACGTCTGGAGGCAACTGAGAGTCAATGTTCGTTCGACGCTGTGGGGCCGGGATAAGAGAGAGCCGCGCGGAGGAGCGGCATTTGCCACCGCCTGCCTGACTCTGCTGGCTAATGCGAAGCGCCCTGTATGGCCCTGGGCCAAAGCAGGACCTGGACTGCTCGTCGAGGCGTTTCCGGCAGCGCAACTCCGTTGCTGGGGGTTACCCCATGACGGGTATGATGGGAACGAGACAAAGCGGGACGAAATTCTCGAAGGGATCAAAGAACGAATCAATCTCCCCGAAACCTTTCGCTCCAAGTGTCGTTCTAGTGCAGACGCCCTAGACGCAGTGCTCTGCCTCTTTGCGGCAGTCGCTGCTGTGAGCGGCGTAGCGCCTTGTGAAGATTCAGGCTCATGGAAAAGGGAAGGATGGATCGCCGTCCATCCACTTTAACTTTTGACTCGTAACCCACTCTAGTCGATCTTCTCCAAAACCCTCTCGGCGCATCCGGAAATCCTTGACTTTATGGTCCAAAGCTGATTGTATGCAATATACACTTTCAGGAGACGCATCGTGCCGCCCGATTCCGAACGGCCAGACCCCATAGACGAACTGAAAGCCCTCACCTCCAGGGCGCAGGCGCTGGGTGGCGAGGCGTCCGCGGAGCGCCAGCACAAGCAGGGAAAGCTGACCGCCAGGGAGCGCATCGACCTGCTGCTCGACCCCGGCAGTTTTTCCGAGCTCAACCTTTTCGTGGAGACGCGCGCAACGGATTTCGGCATGGATGCGCGCCGCACGCCGGGTGACGGCGTCATCACGGGCAGCGGATACGTGAACGGCCAACTGGTGTTCGTGGCCTCGCAGGATTTCGGCGCCCTCGGCGGTTCACTGGGGGAGATGCACGCGGAAAAAATCGTGAAGATGCAGGAACTCGCCATGAAGGCGGGCGCGCCCATCGTCACCATCCTCGATTCGGGCGGCGCGCGCATCCACGAGGGCGTCCTGGCGCTTCACGGCTACGCGCAAATCTTCCACAACAACACCCAGGCGTCGGGCGTGATTCCGCAGATATCGATCATCGTCGGCCCCTGCGCGGGCGGCGCGGTCTACTCCCCCGCCATCACGGACTTCGTTTTCATGGTCGACGGGCTGAGCAAGATGTTCATCACGGGCCCGGAAGTCATCAAGGCGGTGACGGGGGAAGACGTATCCGTCGAGGATCTGGGCGGCGGCGCGGTGCACAGCTCCACGAGCGGGAACGCGCATTTCCTCGCCAAAGACGAGCGCGAATGTTTCGAGATGGTGAAAAAACTGCTCTCCTTCCTGCCCTCGAACAACCTCGACGACCCTCCCCTCTCCGATACGCCCGGATGGCCGCCGGATGAGAATCCCGAGCTCGACGGGGTCGTCCCGGCGGACGCCACGCGCGCCTACGACGTGCGCGACCTGGTGGCCAACGTCTTCGACGACGGTGATTTTCTGGAGGTTCATGCGGATTTCGCCAAAAACATCGTCGTCGGGTTCGCGCGCCTGAAGGGAAGGCCCGTCGGCGTCGTGGGCAACCAGCCCACGCACCTGGCCGGCGTCCTGGACATCGACAGCTCCGACAAGCTCGCGCGCTTCGTGCGCTTCTGCGACGCCTTCAACCTCCCCCTCGTCAACTTCGTGGACGTTCCCGGCTATCTGCCCGGCACCCAGCAGGAATACGGCGGCGTCATCCGCCACGGGGCCAAGGTGCTCTTCGCCTACAGCGAGGCGAGCGTGCCGAAAATCGCCCTCATCGTCCGAAAGAGCTACGGCGGCGCCTACATCGCGATGAGCGGGTTCGGCCTGGGGTACGACCGTGTGCTGGCGTATCCCTTCGCCGAGATCGCCGTGATGGGTCCCGAAGGGGCGGCCAACATCATCTTTCGGCGAGAGATCGACGAAGCCGAAGACCCCGAGAAGATGCGGAAGGAGAAGATAGAGGAATACCGAAGCCTTTTCGCCACACCCTACACGGCGGCGAAATACGGGCTGGTGGACGACATCATCGAGCCGCGCCACACGAGGAGCGCGCTCATCCGCGCCCTGGAGACGATCGCGCACAAGCGCGAGGACAGGCCGCGGAAAAAACACGGAAACATTCCGCTGTAAGGAAAAGGATTTCCCCGTGGACGCATTCATACCCGGAATCATGTTGACGATCATCGGCATGGGCGTCGTATTCGGCTCCCTGATCGTGCTGATGGTGGTCATCCTGCTTCTGGAGAGATTCGTCGGCTCGGGAAGTGGGAAAACAGGCGCGGGCGCCGAGGAGCAGAAGCCTTCGACCGAAGGCGACGATATGGATCTCGTCCTGGCGGCCGCCGCCGGATATTTCCTCGAAACCGAAACGTCCGAGGTGTACGTCCCCGAGGTGCGCCGGAACGCGAATTCCCTCTGGGCGCGATCCGCGCGTGTGGGGCGCCTCGGCCAGCGGAGGCGGCGGTGAGAAACTTCCATCTGACCATCAACGGAAAGCGCTACGCCGTGAGCGTGGAGCGCGACCCCGGCTCGAACGAACTCGAAATCACCGTGGGCGGGCAGACGCACCGCGTGGGGGTGGAAGAAGAGGAAAAGGCCACACCCTCAACTGCCCCTGCTCCCCGCCCGGCCGCCGCGCGCCAGCCTGCACCCAAGGCGACGAGCGTCGGCGGGAAGATTTTCGCCCCCTTGCCCGGTGTGGTGCTCTCCGTCGAGGTCTCAGCAGGTGATTCGGCGCGCGCCGGCGATACGCTCCTGGTCCTGGAAGCCATGAAGATGGAGAACGTGATTCAGGCGGATTCGGACTGCGTCGTTCAGGCGGTTCACGTGGCGAAAGGCGACAAGGTGGAAGCCTCGCAACTGCTGATGGAGGTCTCATGAGCCGCCTGTTCCATTCTGTCGCCGAATTCATCTCCCTCACCGGGTTCGCGTCGCTGGGCTCAGGCGACATCCTCATGCTCGCCATCTCCTGCCTCCTGCTCTATCTGGCCATCCACAAAGGCTTCGAACCCCTGCTGCTGGTGCCCATCGGGTTCGGCATGCTGCTCTCGAACCTGCCTGAAACCGGCATTTTCGATAAAGGCGGCCTCATCCACTATTTCTATTTCGGGGTGAAGGCGGGCGTGTTTCCGCCGCTCATCTTCATGGGCATCGGAGCGCTCACGGACTTCGGCCCGCTGCTGGCGAATCCCAAGACGCTGCTCCTGGGCGCCGCGGCGCAGTTCGGCATCTTCGCCACACTGCTCGGGAGCATATTCCTGGGCTTCAACCTCTCGGAAGCCGGCGCCATCGGCATCATCGGCGGTGCGGACGGCCCCACGGCCATCTACACCGCCTCCAAGCTGGCGCCCCACCTGCTCGGCCCCATCGCCGTGGCCGCCTACAGCTACATGGCGCTCGTGCCCATGATACAGCCCCCCATCATGAAGGCGCTGACCACCGGGGAGGAACGCTCGCGGGAGATGCTGCAGCTCAAGGAGATCGAAAAGCCCGTCCGCATCCTCTTCCCCATCGTCACGACGCTGCTCACGGGCCTTCTCCTCCCATCGGCGGCGCCCCTGATCGGGATGCTCATGCTCGGGAACCTCTTCCGCGAGTGCGGCGTCGTGGAGAGGCTCCTCAAGACCTCCGAAGACGCGCTGCTCAACATCGTGACGATATTTCTCGGCGTCTCCGTGGGTGCCTCGATGACGGCCGAGACGTTTCTCAAGTGGGAGACCATCGGCATTCTCCTGCTCGGCTTCATCGCCTTCGGCATCGGCACGGCCACCGGCGTGATCTTCGGCAAGATCATGGCCGCGTTCAGCCGAACGCCGATCAATCCCCTCATCGGCGCGGCGGGCGTGAGCGCGGTTCCCATGGCGGCGCGCGTCGTCCAGAAGGTGGGAGCCGACGAGAATCCGGGGAATTTTCTGCTCATGCACGCGATGGGCCCCAACGTGGCGGGCGTCATCGGCTCGGCGATTGCGGCCGGCGTGCTCATTTCACTCATCCGAATCTGATGGAGCGACATTCATGGCTGGACCACTGGAAGGAATCCGGGTAGTCGACCTCACGCGCATTCTCGCGGGCCCCTATTGCACCATGATGCTGGGCGATATGGGTGCGGAAGTCATCAAGATCGAACATCCCGAGGGCGGGGACGACACGCGCGGCTGGGGTCCCCCTTTTCTGAACGGGGTGAGCACGTACTTCATCTCGATCAACCGCAACAAGAAGAGCCTCACGCTCAACCTGAAGGACGAGCGCGGAAAGGAGCTTCTGCGGGATCTGATCCGCAAAGGCGACGTCGTCGTGGAGAACTTCCGGCCCGGCGCGCTGGACAAGCTCGGTTTTTCCTGGGAGGAGATTCACCGCATCAACCCCGCGGTCATTTTCGCCTCGCTCTCGGGCTTCGGCCAGACCGGCCCCAGAAGGAGCGAGCCCGGCTTCGACGTGGTCATCCAGGGCGAAGGCGGGATCATGAGCATCACCGGAGAGCCAGACGGCCCGCCCAGCAAGTTCGGCGCATCCATCGCGGACATCACGGCGGGAATGCTCGCCGCCCAGGGGGTTCTGCTCTCCCTCTACCACCGCGAGAAGACGGGCGTGGGACAGATGGTCGACGTCGGCATGCTCGACGGGCAGGTGGCCCTGCTCACCTACCACGCGAACAACTACTTCGGAACCGGAAAGCTTCCGCCCAGGCGGGGAAACAAGCATCCCTCCATCACGCCGTACGAGATGTATGCGTGCAAGGACGGATACTTCAACCTCGGCGTGGGCAACGACAGCCTCTGGCGCAGGTTCTGCGACGCGATGGGGCTGGGGGATATCAAGGAAGACCCCAAGTTCGCCGTCAACAAGGACCGGGTGGACAACCGCCTGGAGCTCCAGGAGATTCTCGACGCCTTCTTTGCCGAGAAGACGGTGGGTGAGACGCTGGACACCCTGCGGGGAGCGGGCATCCCGTGCGGCCCCATCAACAACCTCGCGCAGGTACTGAGCGAGCCCCAGATTCTCGCGCGCGAGATGGTGGTGGACGTGGACGTGCCTGTGGCCGGCCCCACGAAGGTGACCGGCGTGCCCATCAAGCTCTCCAAAACCCCGGGCGCGGTGCGCACGCCGCCGCCCACGCTGGGCCAGCACACCGACGAGGTGCTCGAAACGGTCCTCGGCATGGACGAGGCGCAAAGAAACGCCTTGCGGGAAAATGGCGTGGTGTGAGGCAGGAGAGATGAACATTTTAGCGAATTATTCCGGCATCGGTGCGTTGACTCCGTATAAGGGCTTGGGGGGGGATTGAGGTGCGGATAGCGGGCGTTCAGATCGAAAAACCCAAATCCCTCAGCAAGATGGTGTCCGAGCAGATAAAGGACGCCATCCTGAGCGGCATCTTCCAGCCGGGAGACAAGCTGGTCGAGACGACGCTCACCGAATCCATGGGCGTGAGCAGGACGCCGCTGCGCGAAGCCTTCCGGGAACTCGCGGCGGAAGGCTATATCACCGTCGTCCCGCACAAGGGGGCGCACGTGAGCCTCGTGAGCGAGGACGAGGTGCTGGATATCTACGCCATCACGAGCGTGCTGGAGGGACTCGCCACGCGCCTCGCGACCCCGAACCTCCGCGAAGGCAGGGCGAACGGAAAGCTCCATGAGCATTTCGAACAGTTGAAGCGTCACCACGAGCGCGGCGAGGTGGACGCCTACTGGGCGGCGAACCGCGACTTTCACCGCCATATCGCGAGCGCTTGCGAGAACTCGAGGCTTCAGGGGCTCATCGGGAACCTGCGGCAGCAGATCATGAAGACCCGCGTGGTGACGCTACACGCGCCCGGGCGTCTTGAAAACTCCATGGCCGAGCACGAGGAAATACTCCAGGCTATTCTCGCCGGCGACGGGAGAAGCGCCGAACGCCTGGTGATCAAGCACCTGGAGATTCAGGGGAAATTCGTGCTGGACCTCATCAAGAAATCGCCCGAAAACGCGAGTATCCCGGTCGCGGAACGCGGCTAGGCGAACACCTCCCGGACACTTGCGCCTTCAACGCCTAAGGCTTCCGCCACGCCCGCGTGCGTGATGCGCCCTCCGGCCACGTTCAGGCCGTCTGCGAGGTGGGGATTTCGCCTCACCGCCTCTTTCAATCCAGAGTTCGCCAACTCCAGGGTGTAGGGCAGCACGGCGTTCGAAAGCGCGATGGTGCTCGTACGGGGGACGACGCCCGGCATGTTCGCCACGCCGTAGTGGACGACGCCCTCGACAAGATAGGTGGGATCCGAGTGAAAGGTGGGGCGTATCGTCTCCACGCAGCCGCCCTGGTCCACCGCCACGTCCACGATGACGGCGCCGGGGTTCATCTCGCGCAGCATCTCACGCGAAACCAGAACCGGCGTGCGACCGCCCGGCACCAGGACCGCGCCGATGACCAGGTCCGCTTCGCGAAGCGCCTCGCGTATGGTGAAGCGCGTGGACACCAGCGTCTTGACCCGGCCGTCGAAGATATCGTCGATATATTCGAGACGCGCATGATTGATGTCGAACACCGTCACACCCGCGTGCATGCCGACGGCAATCTTGGCCGCGTTCTTTCCCACGATACCGACGCCCAGGATGACCACGTTCCCCCGGGGAACACCCGGCGCCCCGGCCAGAAGAACGCCGCGCCCGCCCAGGTTCTTCCCCAGATACTTGGCTCCCTCCTGAACGGCCATCCTGCCCGCAATTTCGCTCATGGGCTGGAGGATGGGCAAAACGCCATCCGGCGACGTGACCGTCTCGAAAGCGACGCCGTATGTTCCGCTATCCTGGAGAGCTTGCGCCAGAGGTCCGCAGGCGGCCAGATGCAGGAAGGCAAAGAGAATCTGGCCCTCGCGCATGAACGAAAACTCGGGCTCCAGGGGTTCCTTGACCTTCACGATCATCTCCCCCTCCGCCCAGAGTTCTTCCGACGAGGAAACGATTCGCGCGCCCACTGCCTCGTATTCCGCATCCGCGATGCCGGCGTCGAGACCGGCGCCCTTTTCCACCATCACGGCGTGGCCCGCCTCCACGAGAGCCTCCACGGCGCCGGGCGTCAAGGCGACCCTGTATTCATCCTGTTTGATTTCCCTGAGCAGCCCGATTCTCATGAACCGTCCGCCTCCTCTGCCACGATATGGAACGTACTCTCCGCCTCGGCGACGGCCCGGCCGTCTTCCGCCCTGGTCGCTTTCCCCTCCAGGACGACGAACCTGCCCTTTTTCCTTTTCAGCCTGCCCTCGAGCAGCAAGGGAGTTCCGACGGGCAGGGGGTCGCGGTAGCGGATTTCGCTTCGCGCCGAGTAGGCGCGTATTCCTTGGAGAAAAAGCCAGTTCGCCATGACGTCATCGAGAACGCTGAAGACGATGCCGCCGTGGGTCACGCCGTCGTAGCCCTGGTGGACGGACTCAGGCGTGAACTCGGCGCGGCAGACGTCGCCATCGAGCCGGAATGTGATTTTCAAGCCAATCGGGTTCGCGGGGCCGCATACGAAACAGCCGTCCGCATCCGGGCGTCCTCTCGAATCAGACAATTCCCAGGTCTCCACATGATTTCAGGCAAACAAAAAAGGAGAGCCTCGGCGGCTCTCCTTTCGGGAGTATATCATATCGAGGCCTCTACGCTTCTCCTTGCGCCTCTTTTCTCTTCTGGCGGCGCTCCCGCCTTTCCTCTTCTCTGGTCGTATCCCTGTCGATCAACTCGAGGAGCGCCATGGGCGCGGCGTCTCCCTGCCTCGGAGGAAGACGCAGAATCCGGGTATAGCCGCCGGGCCGCTCCGCATACCGCGGGGCGATGGTCTCCATGAGTTTGGCGACCGCGGCTGGGGTTTTGAGATAAGAGGCGACCTGCCGCCGCGCATGGAGCGTGCCCTTCTTGCCCGTGGTGATGATGCGTTCGGCGTGGCGGCGAACCTCCTTGGCCTTCGCCAGCGTCGTCCGCACTCTCTCCTCGTCGATGAGAGAAGTAACCATGTTCCTCGTCATCGCATCGCGATGTTTCGAGGTGCGTCCCAGTTTTCTGCCATGCCATCGGTGCCGCATCTGTTCATGTCCTATTCTTGTTCGGAATCATCCTCCACGCTCAAATCGCGTGGCGTGAGATCCATATAGCTCAAATCCATTCCGAGGGACAAACCCATCCCCGTAAGGATATCACGAATTTCATTCAGACTCTTGCGACCGAAGTTCCTCGTTCTCAGTAGTTCGGCTTCCGTTTTTTGCACCAACTCGCCCAACGTGCGGATCCGCGCGTTTTTCAGGCAGTTATAGCTGCGAACCGATAGTTCGAGCTCCTCTACGCTTCTGCTGAGGCTCTCCACTATCCTCTGCTTGCGCTCATCCACTTTGGGCGCCTGGGGCGCAGCCTCTTCTTCGAAGTTGATGAATATCTGGAGATTGTCCTTCAATATCTTCGCCGCGTGGGCGACCGCATCCACGGGGGCGATTGTTCCGTTCGTCTCCACTTCGAGAATCAGCTTGTCGTAGTCCGTAATGTCGCCCACCCGGGTTTTCTCCACCTGGAAGGTGCAGCGGCGGATGGGAGAGAAGATGGAATCCATCGGGATGAACTGCGGACCGAGGGTCAAATCCACGTTTCTCTCCGCGGGAACGTAGCCGCGACCGATGTTCGCCACGAGTTCCACCTCGAGTTCCGCCTCATCGTTCATGTTGGCGATCTCGACGTCGGGCGTCATTACCTTCACGCCCGCAGGAGCCTCGATATCGCCCGCCTTGAAGACGCCGGCGGAGCCCGAATGTTGATAGTGCATGTGAACCGGCAAGGTTTCCGATTCCACCTCGATGACGACGTCCTTGAGATTCAGGATGATTTCCGTCACATCCTCCATGACGCCGGGAATGCTCGAAAACTCGTGAAATACGCCCTCGATGCGCACTCCCGTGAAAGCGGCTCCCTGCAATGAAGACAAGATCACGCGGCGGAGCGCATTGCCCAGCGTAACGCCATACCCACGCTCCAAGGGCTCGGCGATAAAACGGCCGAAAGTATCGGTCAAACTCTCCGGCTGGGGCTCCAGGCCAGTAGGTTTGACCAGATCAGCAATGGCTGTCATTTCTATTGGTCCTCCGTTCGGCGGTTGACCACTTTTTGAAACAAGTTGGTCGAAGCGGGTTCGTCATTTATTTGGAATACAGTTCCACAATCTGCTGCGCGTTGATGTCAATCTGGGAGTCGGCCAGACTGGGCGGCTCCAGTACGCGCGCTTGAAGATCGGCGTGGTCCACATCGAGCCAGGCGGGAGCGCCGCGCACTTTCCCCTTCTCCGCGCTTTGCACGATCAGCGCAATCTTCTTGCTCTTCTCCTTGATCTCGACGACGTCTCCCTTTCGCACGATGAACGCGGGGCGATTCACCTTTCTGCCGTTCACCCGAATGTGGTTGTGAGTCACCAGTTGACGCGCCTGATTGCGCGAATCCGCGAAACTCGCCCGGAACACGACGTTGTCGAGCCTGGACTCGAGCAGAGAAAACAGGTTGTCACCGGTGACGCCCTTGCGCCGCGCGGCTTCTTTGTAATACAGCCGGAACTGCTTCTCCAGCACGCCGTATACCCGGCGCGCCTTTTGTTTCTCGCGAAGCTGCAACCCGTACTCGCTCAGTTTTCCGCGCGAACGCGCCGCGCCGTGCTGTCCCGGCGGAAAGCTCCGTTTCTCGAAAGAGCATTTATCGCCGATGCAGCGATCGCCCTTCAGGAAGAGCTTCATGCCCTCTCTTCGACAAAGCCGACAAACCGAATCCTTGTATCGCGCCAAAATTCAAACTCCCTCTTGCCTGGACCTAGACCCGACGCCGCTTACGCGGACGGCAACCATTGTGGGGAATAGGCGTTACGTCACGAATGAGACTCACCTCGAGCCCCGCCGCGGCCAGCGAGCGTATCGCCGCTTCCCGGCCGGAACCGGGGCCGCTCACGTATACCTCGACCGAAGTCACGCCGAGGTCCAACGCTTTCTTGGCGACATCCGCAGCAGCCATCTGCGCGGCGAAAGGCGTGCTCTTCCGGGAACCCTTGAAGCCTTGCCCGCCAGCCGTCGACCAGCAAACCACGTTCCCGCCCGTGTCGGAAATCGATATCATGGTGTTGTTGAAGGTCGCCAGAATGTGAGCCTGTCCCTTGCCGATGGCTCTTCGCTCACGCCGGCGCTTTCCACCGCGTTTTCCTCTGCCTGCTTGCGCCAATTGAAATCTCCTGCCCTATAGAGACGAAATCAAAAAAATCAGTTGTCTTTTTTCTTCGCGCCCACCGTCTTACGCGGCCCTTTGCGGGTGCGCGCGTTCGTGTGGGTTCTCTGCCCGCGAACGGGCAGTCCGCGGCGGTGCCTGAGTCCCCGGTAGGTGCCGATGTCCATCAATCTCTTGATGTTCATCGTCACCCGGCTCCTCAAGTCGCCCTCCACCGCATAGCCGCGCTCGATTATCTCGCGCAAGGCCTGGACCTCGGCTTCGGAGAGATCCTTCACCTTGGAGAAAGCATTGACGTTCGCTTCTTCCACTATCTTGTTCGCGGAAGTCCGCCCGATCCCATAGATATACGTCAAAGCGATGTTGATGTTCTTATCGTTGGGAATATCTACTCCGGCAATACGGGCCATTCCTGTTCTCCTTTATTTCCTCGCCGCCGACTCAGCCCTGGCGCTGCTTGTGCTTTGGGTTCGAACACAAGACGCGCACGACGCCCTTGCGGCGGATGACCTTGCACTTGTCACACATCGGCTTGACGGAACTTCTCACCTTCATGGCCTGACTCCAAATCTCACTTGAAACATCTACTTGTAGCGACTCGTTATCCGCCCTCTCGTCAAATCGTAAGGGGACAGCTCCACCTTGACGTTGTCCCCCGGGAGAATCCGGATGAAGTGCATCCGCATTTTCCCCGAGATGTGGGCCAACACCTTGTGGCCACCTTCGAGTTCAACGCGAAACATCGCGTTCGGCAGAGGCTCCACGACGATTCCATCCACCTCTATCACGCCTTCCTTTGGAGCCCTCTCCTCACGCTCTGCCTGATCGCGCTTTCTCTGCTTCCTGCTCCCCCCTCGACGCGGTCTTCTCATGCGGCCAAACTCAGAATATCCGGGCCGTCTTCGGTGATGGCGACGGAATGTTCAAAATGCGCGGAGAGTTTCTCGTCCGCCGTAACGACTGTCCATTCATCGTTTAAAACCTTCACGTCATGAACGCCCATATTCAGCATCGGTTCAATCGCGAGAACCATGCCCGCCTTAAGTTCCGGCCCCGTGCCGGGTTCGCCGAAATTCGGAACCTGGGGTTCTTCATGAAGATTCGTCCCCACTCCATGCCCCACATAGGCGCGAACCACCGAAAACCCGGCGCTTTCCGCGTGCTTTTGCACGGCGTGTGAAATATCAAACAACCGGTTGCCCGGTTTCGCCTGCTCGATGCCCTTGAAAAGCGACTCCTGGCAGCATTTCAACAACTTTTCGGCTCCGGGATCAACGTCGCCCACGGGAAATGTGACGGCATGATCTCCATAGTAGCCATACAACTTCGCCCCGACATCCACGCTGACGATATCCCCTTCCTTGAGCTTTTTATCGGAGGGCACTCCATGAACCACCTCTTCGTTGACCGAAGCGCATATCGTGTGCTGATAGCCCCTGTACCCCTTAAAAGCGGGTACTGCTCCTTGTTCACGAATAATCCGTTCCGCCAAAGTGTCCAATTCCAGGGTGGTAACACCCGGTCGAATCGCCTCTTTAAGTTCGGCCATGACGCTCATCACGACCCGGTTGCTGGCCCGCAAACGCTCTATCTCCTTTCGCGAACGAAGGATGATAGCCATCAAGCAAGCACCTGGGCAATACCTTCCTCCACCCTCTGCGCGATTTCCTCGACGCTGCCCTCACCGTCGATTTCCGCGAGCTTGCCCTTGTCGCGATAAAAAGCCACCAACGGTTCGGTATGTTCCCGGTACAGCTTCAGGCGCCGAAGCACCGTGCTCGTCATGTCGTCCTCACGCTGGTAGAGGTCTCCTCTACAAACGGAGCAAAGCGAGGTGTCCATGTTGGGATAGACGGCGCCGCATTTCCTGCACGTGAGTCTGCCCGCCAGTCGAGCCACCACGGCCTCGCTCGACACATTGAAATAGATAACCACATCCACGCTGTCCGGTAAGACTCTCTCCAGGGCTTCGCCCTGTTCAATCGTCCTGGGAAAACCGTCCAGGATGAATCCATTCTCGCAGTCTTCTCGGGAAATGCGCTCCTCGATCACCGAAATGATGAGGTCATCGGGTACGAGACAACCCTGGTTGATGACATCCCCCACCTGCTGGCCCAGCGCCGTCTTCTCCGCCACCGCCTGGCGCAACATGTCTCCCGTCGAGATTTCGGGTACCTGCAGGGATTTCGAGAGCGCGGCGCCCTGGGTGCCTTTTCCCGAACCGGGAGGGCCTAGAAGAATAATTTTCACGCTAGCCCGCACGCCCCCGTATACGCCCGCGGCGCAGGAAACCTTCATAATTCCTCATCACCAAGTGAGATTCGATCTGCCGCTGGGTATCGACAGCCACGCCCACAACAATCAAGAGCGCCGTTCCACCGAAAAAGAACGGCACGTTGAACCACTGGATAAGATAAGTCGGCAAAATAACGATGGCGCTCAGATAAATGGCGCCCAGGAACGTCAGCCGGCTCAGGGTGCGGTCGATGAAATCCGCGGTGGGCCGGCCCGGGCGCCTTCCCGGAATGAAGCCCCCGTATTTTCTCAAATTCTCCGCCACGTCCATCGGATTGAAGATAATGGCGGTATAGAAGTACGCGAAAAAGAAGATCAGCACGACCGTCAACACCACGTACCAGGTGCTCGGTGGCGTGAGCGCCGCGCTCAACTGCTGCAGCCAGTCCACGTTCGAGAACTGCGCGATGGTGGCGGGGAAAAGAATCATCGAACTCGCGAAGATCGGCGGAATGACGCCCGAGGTGTTGACCTTCAGGGGCAGGTGCGTCTCCTGGCCGCCCGCCATTTTCCGGCCCACCATCCGCTTTGCGTATTGAACCCTGATCCGGCGCTGTCCCGCCTCGAACCAGACCACGAGGCCCACGACGGCCACCATTCCCACCGCCAGCACGATCATCACGAAAGGCTGTAATTCGCCGGTGCCCAGCAGACGGAACGTGTTGATGATCGCGCCTGGAAGACCTGCGACGATGCCGGCGAATATGATGAGGGAGATGCCGTTGCCGATGCCGCGCTCGGTGATTTGCTCTCCGAGCCACATGATGAACGAAGTACCCGCCACCAGCGTGAGAACCGTCATCAACCGGAATCCCCAACCCGGATCCGGGACCACGAGCGCTCCCGTGGGAGCGGACATCTGCTCGATGCCGATGGCGATGCCGAAACCCTGCACCGTCGAGAGAAAGACCGTGCCGTAGCGCGTGTAC
>WTGD01000073.1 GCA_011523725.1 Nitrospinota bacterium | reverse complement strand
GCCTCCTTGATGCTCTCCACGTTGTCGAACTCCATCACGACGTCCACGCTCACGCCGGCCTTGCGCAAGACCCTGTCGATCGCGCTGCGAATGGCGAGATCGGCATCGAACGCCACGAAGGGCTCGCCCGCGAGGTCGGAAACCCTCACCGCGTGGCGAAAGGCCAGCTGGTGCCCCGGATGACAGACGAAGAACATGGGGTCTTCCTGGAAGGGCACCACCCGGAGCGCCTTGTCCCGCGGGGGATAGGAGAGAACCCCGATGTCCGCCGTGTCGTCCAGAACGGATTGCACCACCTTCTCCGGATGCAGGCACTCGAGGCGAACCCGCGCCTGGGGATACAGGGAGCGGAACCGCTGCATGTAGACGCCCATCTGGTGAAGCCCCACCGAATAGATGGCCGCGACGTGCACCTGCCCGTGCACCTCGCCGATGCCGTGTGATATCTCCGTGCAGACCTGGTCGAATTCCCCCAGCATCTTGCGGCACGCTTCATAAAACCGGGCGCCTTCCTCGGTGACACTGAAGGGCCGCTTGCTCCTGTCGAGCAACTCGACGCTCAAATCCCCCTCGAGCTGGCGAAGCGCCTGACTCGCTGCCGACTGGGTGACGCCGCTTTGAGCGGCTCCTTTGGAAAAACTTCTCTCCTGGATGATGCGGCAATAAAGCCTCAAGGTTTCGATGTTCATGAGAAAAGACTACAATATAAATAATTCTAATGCAATACATTAAATATTTTAGTTTGTCTTATTTTTCAGGGTGTGTTATGCTTGAAGTCCGTTTCATGGAAATCATCATGCGATGTCCATAAGACGCACCCAGGAGTTCCCCGTGAAATGGGCAAGCGGGGAGTTTTCCTGGAACTTCTCTTGAGACAAGAAAGTTGGTGAAGCAATGAGAAAACCCTCACAAAAACAGGGTCTGTATGATCCTGCCTTCGAACACGACGCATGCGGAGTGGCCTTCGTCGTGGACATCAAGGGACGCAAGTCCCACGACATCATCGATAAATCCCTCACCATCCTCCGCAACCTCGCCCACCGGGGCGCGACGGGTTCTGAAATCAACACGGGCGATGGTGCGGGGGTTTTGATGCAGATACCCGACAAATTCCTGCGCAAAGCGTGTGAAGCCGAAAAAATCAAGATCCCGGTCGAGGGACGCTACGGGGTGGGTGCGGTGTTTCTCCCAAAATCCCCGAACCAGGCGAACGAATGCGAGCAGATCTTCGAGTCCATCGTCTACGAAGAGGGCGCCGACGTTCTCGGATGGAGACCGGTGCCGAACGATCTCTCCTCGCTCGGCTCGACGGCGCGTGAAGCCGCGCCGCAACTGCGCCAGTTATTCATCGGTGGATTCGACGAATCCCTCGACGCCATGGGGATAGAACGCAGGCTCTACGTCATCAGAAAACGCGTGGAGCACGCGATTCGCGAGTCGGACGTGCGCGACAGGGACGAGTTCTTCATTCCCTCGCTCTCGGCGCGCACGCTGGTCTACAAGGGAATGCTGACCGCGAAACAACTCGAGAACGTATACCCCGATCTCAAAGACCCGGACATGGAATCGGGCATGGTGTTGATTCACTCGCGATTTTCCACCAATACGTTTCCCTCCTGGCCCCTGGCGCATCCATACCGCTATCTCGCCCATAACGGCGAGATCAACACCCTGCGCGGCAATATCAACTGGATGCGCGCCCGCGAAGCGCTTTGCGAATCTCCGCATCTGCCCGACCTGGAAAAAATCCTGCCCATCATCGTCGAGGGCGGAAGCGATTCCGCGATCTTCGACAACGTGCTGGAGTTCCTCTACATGGCCGGCCGGGAGATGGCCCACGCCGTGTTGATGATGATCCCCGAACCCTGGGTGGGCCATGAGTCCATGAGCACGGATCGGAAAGCCTTCTACGAGTTCCACGCCAGCCTGATGGAGCCGTGGGACGGGCCCGCCTGTATCGCGTTTACGGACGGCTCGGTCATCGGTGCCGCATTGGATAGAAACGGCCTGCGGCCCGCGAGATATTACGTCACGCACGACGATCTGCTCGTCATGGCGTCGGAGGTGGGCGTTCTCGACATCCCACCCGAGAACGTGAAGCTCAAAGAACGCCTCCATCCGGGGCGCATCCTGCTCGTGGACACCGAGGAGGGCCGCATCGTCGATGACGAGGAAATCAAATCACGCTATGCGTCAGAACATCCATACCGCGAATGGCTGGACGCGCATCTGCTGCATCTCGACAAGCTGCCCGACGCTCCACAGCCCCCCGAATCAGACCACCAAAGCACTCTCGAAAGACAGAAAATCTTCGGCTACACGCAGGAGGACCTGCGGTTTTTTATCGGCCCGATGGTGAATCTGAAAAACGACCCCACGGGCTCGATGGGCAACGATGCCGCACTCGCCGTTCTCTCGAACCGCCCGCGCATTCTGTATGATTATTTCAAGCAACTCTTCGCTCAGGTGACGAATCCGCCCATCGACGCCATACGCGAAGAAATTATTACGCAGATATCCGCCACCATCGGGCCGGAGAAGAACCTGCTTGCCCCCGAACCGGATTCCTGCCAGCAGGTGAGGCTCGACTCCCCCATCCTCAGCAACGAGGATTTCTACAAACTCGCCCACATCCGGCAGCCGGGCCTGAAGGCGGTCGCATTGCCGATTCTTTTCCGGGCCGAGGACGGTCCGGCCGGCCTCAAGCAGGCGATGGACGATCTATGCCGAAAGGCCAGCCGCGCCATCGAGCAGGGCTACAGCTTCATTGTGCTGTCTGACCGCGGCGTCTCGAAGGATTACGCCCCGATTCCTGCGCTACTCGCCACCGCAGGCGTTCACCACCATCTGGTTCGGGAAGGAACGAGAACGCGCATCGGGCTTTTGCTTGAAACGGGCGAGGCGCGCCAGGTGCATCACATGTGCCTGCTGCTCGGTTTCGGCGCCGAGGCCATCAACCCGTATCTGGTTTTCGAGACCATCGACGACATGATCCGTAACGGGCTTCTCGAGAACATCGAGCCCGACGCGGCCAGAAAGAACTACATCACCGCGCTCAACAAGGGCATCCTCAAGGTGATGTCGAAGATGGGGATCTCCACCATCCAGTCGTACCGCGGCGCGCAGATATTCGAGGCCATCGGCTTGAAGCGAGACTTCGTGAAGAAGTACTTCACGTGGACGGCCTCGCGCATCGGTGGAATCGGCATCGACGTCGTGGCCGAGGAGACCCTGAAGCGCCTCCAGAACGCCTTCCCCGAGAGGCCCGTGGGCTCCCAGGAACTCGAAGGCGGCGGAGACATCCAGTGGCGTAGGGACGGGGAATACCACCTGTTCAACCCCGAGACCGTGTTCAAGCTCCAGCATTCCACGATGTCGGGTCGGTATGAGATTTTCAAGGAATATACCGACAAGGTGGACAACCAGAACAAGCATCTGGCCACGCTTCGCGGGCTTCTGGATTTCCGGTGGGCGGAAAACCCCATTCCCATCGAGGAGGTGGAGCCCGTCGAGGACATCATGAAGCGCTTCAGCACGGGCGGCATGTCCTACGGCGCTCTGAGTTCAGAAGCCCACGAGGCCCTGGCCATCGCCTTGAACCGCATCGGCGGCAAATCCAACTCGGGCGAAGGCGGGGAGGACGCGAGCCGCTACACCCCCGATGAGAACGGCGATTTCAGGCGGAGCGCCGTACATCAGGTAGCGTCGGGACGCTTCGGTGTGACGAGCGAGTACCTCGTCAACTGCACGGATCTGCAGATCAAGATGGCCCAGGGTGCGAAGCCCGGTGAAGGCGGCCAGCTTCCCGGCCACAAGGTTTACCCGTGGATAGCCAAGACGAGGCACTCCACCCCCGGCGTGGGACTCATCTCCCCGCCGCCGCACCATGACATCTATTCGATCGAGGATCTGGCGCAGTTGATCTACGACCTCAAGAACTCGAATCCGCAGGCGGACGTGCACGTGAAGCTCGTCTCCGAAGTCGGCGTCGGCACCGTGGCGGCGGGCGTCTCGAAAGCCCATGCCGACACCATCCTCATCTCGGGTCACGACGGCGGAACGGGCGCCTCTCCCATCACGAGCATCCTGCACGCGGGCACGCCCTGGGAGCTGGGACTGGCCGAAACACAGCAGGTGCTCGTTCTCAACAGGTTGCGCGACCGGGTGGCTGTTCAGGTAGACGGGCAGATGAAGACCGGGCGCGACGTGATCGTGGGCGCTCTATTGGGGGCGGATGAATACGGATTTTCGACCGCGCCGCTCGTGGTGATGGGCTGCATCATGATGCGCGTATGTCACCTGAACACCTGCCCCGTCGGCGTCGCCTCCCAGGACCCGAAGCTGCGCGAGAAGTTCGACGGAAAACCCGAGTTCGTGGAGAACTTCTTCCGCTTCGTCGCCGACGAGGTGCGCGAATACATGGCCAGGCTCGGCTTCCGCACGATGGAGGAGATGATCGGGCATGTGGACAGGCTCGACACCAAAAAGGCGGTGAACCACTGGAAGGCGAAGGGCCTCGATTTCTCGGCCATCCTCCATAAGCCCGACGCGGGACCCGACGCGGCGATCCGCCAGATCACCAAACAGAACCACGGCCTGGAACGTTCGCTCGACATGCGGGAGTTGCTGCCACGGTGCAAGGAGGCGATCGAAAACAAAACGCCGGTCGCTTTCGAACTTCCCATCCGCAACACGCACCGGACGGTGGGCACCATTACCGGTTCCGAGATAACGCGCAGACACGGCGGAGAGGGCCTGCCGGAAGACACCATCCGCATTCACTTCACCGGCTCCGCCGGGCAGAGTTTCGGCGCCTTCATCCCGAGGGGAATGACCCTCTCGCTCGAGGGCGACGCCAACGACTACACGGGTAAGGGACTGTCGGGCGGGAAGCTGATCGCCTATCCCCCCAAGGGGGCGGGCTTTGCGCCGGAAGAAAACATCATCATCGGAAACGTGGCGCTCTTCGGAGCCACCTCGGGCGAGGCGTATTTCCGGGGCGTGGCCGGCGAGCGGTTCTGCGTGAGAAACAGCGGCGCGCACACGGTGGTCGAGGGCGTGGGAGACCACGGCTGCGAATACATGACGGGCGGCCGCGTCGTCATCCTCGGCAAGACGGGCAGGAACTTCGCCGCGGGCATGTCGGGCGGCGTAGCCTACGTGCTCGATGAGTCAGGCGATTTCGCCAGGCTCTGCAACACGGAAATGGTGGACGTCGAACCGCTCCAGGCGCCCGACGACGTCGAGGAGGTGAAGGACCTCGTCAAGAAGCACGTCGAATACACGGACAGCGCGCGGGCCAGGGATATTCTGGACGCCTGGGACGCACACCAGCCGCGATTCGCCAAGGTGATGCCGCGCGACTACAAGCGCGCCCTCACCGCCATTGAAGAGGCGAAGGAAAAAGGCATCCCGTGGGAGGAAGCCGTGATGGAGGGGGCCCATGGGTAAGCCGACGGGGTTCGTGGAATTCGGAAGGGAAGCGCCCCAGACGAGGCCCGTAGAAGAGCGCGTCCACGACTGGGACGTGGTCTATCTCCCCACCCCACACGAGACGCTCAAGCGCCAAGGCGCGCGGTGCATGGACTGCGGCATCCCCTTCTGTCATGAGGGGTGCCCGCTGGGAAACCTGATTCCCGACTGGAACGACCTCGTCTACCGGGATTTGTGGAAAGACGCCATCGACAGGCTCCACGCGACGAATAATTTCCCCGAGTTCACCGGTTGGCTCTGCCCGGCGCCGTGCGAGGATTCCTGCGTTCTCACGATCAACGACTCTCCGGTGACGATCAAGGAGATCGAAAAATCCCTCATCGAACACGCCTTCGAGCAGGGCTGGGTGGAGGCGACCCCGCCCGCGGTGCGCACCGGCAAGAAAGTCGCGGTCGTGGGGTCGGGCCCTGCGGGCCTGGCCGCCGCCCAGCAGCTCAACTGGGCGGGGCACCACGTCACCGTGTTCGAGCGCGACGACAAGCTCGGCGGGCTCATGCGCTACGGAATACCCGACTTCAAGATGGACAAGACCTACATCGACCGCCGCACCCAGCAGATGGAAGAAGAGGGCGTGACGTTCCGCGTAAACGCGAACGTGGGCGTCGACCCCAAGGTCTCAGAACTCCAGGAAGAGTTCGACGCCATCGTGCTGGCCGCGGGCGCTCTGCTTCACAGGGATCTGCAGATTCCGGGCCGCGAGCTGGACGGCATCCACTTCGGCATGCGCTACCTCACCGTGCAGAACCGGAGGCTCGCGGGCGAGGAGATAACGGATGAGGAGTTCATCACCGCGAAGGACAAGCACGTGGTCGTCATCGGCGGCGGCGATACGGGGGCGGACTGCGTGGGCACCGCGCACAGGCAGGGAGCGAAATCGGTGCGGCAGTTCCAGTACCACCCGCGTCCCCCGGACAAGCGGGACCCGCTGAACGATCCCTGGCCGAACTACGCGAACATCTTCCGCACAGCACCCATGTACGAAGAGGGCGGAGAGCGCATCTTCCAGATTCAGACCCGACAGTTCCTGGGCGAAAACGGCCGCGTCAGGAAAATCGACACCGTCAAGGTGAACGAATCCCACGACGAGAACGGAAGAATCGTCTTCACCGAGATACCGGGAACGGAAGAGGAAATCGACGCGGACCTCGTTCTCCTGGCCATCGGCTTCCAGGGACCCGACTGCCACCCGCTGCTCGATCAACTGGCGCTTGAGCGCACCGGGCGCGGCGCGGTGAGCCGAGATGATAAGTGGATGACGAGCGCGCCCGGCGTCTTCGTGGCGGGCGACATGATGCGCGGCGCATCCCTGGTAGTCTGGGCGATTGCGGACGGCCGTTCCTGCGCCCGCGCCGTGGACGAATACCTGATGGGGGAATCCAACCTCCCCGCCCCGCTGGACTAGGGAGCGCGGTTACACAACCCCTTATGAATCTCCTGTCGCACGCAGAATCGCCCTAGTTCGCCAGCGCCTTGTTCTTGATGGGTTCGACCCCGAAAACTTCGGGCTTCTTCGTGTCCACCGTCACCTTGACGGCGTGCATCTGCCTGGCGCCAAAGACCTGGAGCGCGAGCACGTTCGGCGCTTTCTTCGGGAGCGGACGCGTGATCCGGTATTTGTGGCTGTCGCCGTAGATGAGCAGAACCGGCTTCTTGAACGCGGCGGCTTTCTTGATCAGCGCGTCGCCGAACCGCTTGAAACCCGACGCGCCCGAGAAGGCCTCTTTTTCCGCCCTGAAAAACCCGGGCGTGAACATGTCGGCGTGAATCGCGAGCACCAGCGCCCTGGCTTTCATGGAGATGGCCTTGTCGAAGCCCGCTTTCAGCCAGGCGACGTTCGCCGCATCGCGCGCGAAGAATTCCGCGATGGCGCGCCTGTCGCGCACCTCGAAGTTGTTGTTCGAGCCGACCACATGCGCCGCCACGAAATGGACGCCCTCTTTCACGAAGCGCGCGTTCTCGGGGTAGCCGGCGAATTCCTTCATCAGGTCGGACTGACGCTCAATTTTCATGGGAGCCTTGCCGAGGGAGCGCGGGCCGTGTGAGAAGTAGTGCTTCCGCAGGAAGGCGAGCCTCTCGATGGGGTCGAAGCGGCCGGCATTCCAGCGGTGGCAGTCGGTCCATTCGTTGTCGCCGGGCGTATAGACCAGAGGCGCCTCGAAGGAATTCATGAACGCGAGCTGAGCGAGGAGCATCTTGTCCGAGCAAGGCGTGGAACCCGATTTGGTGTCGCCGATGTGGATCGTGAAGGCGGGGTTCAGCGCGTTCACCTGGCCGATCAAAGTCTTGAACGGCGGGTAGACCTTGGCGGGATTGCCGTAGGGCATGTCGCCGAGCGCCACGAAGGTGAAGGGTTTATCGGCCGAGGCGGCGCCCGCCGTCAGCACTAGCAGCGCCATCGCACCGAGACATTTCTTGAAGATTGAAGTCCATTTTTTCATCGAGCCCATCCCATCGGTCTCCCGGGAATTAAAATAACAGACTAGCATCTTCCTCGACGAAAGAAGACACCTGCCAACAACTGGAGAAAACATCCATTTCGAGGCTCGATTTACCTCACGCAACCCACTACGGGATGGAATATAGAGAAAATTTTCAGGGGAGGTGTTACAAACAGGTGGCGGTTCCATGATTTTTCGCTAAAACGAGAGCGGATGAATCGTGCACAACGCTAAACCTGCCTGCGCCAGCCCAGCCTGTCCGCGATGCGCAGGATGATGTCCGAGCGGTTGAGCGCGTAGACGTGGAAATGTTTGACGCCCATCGTCATCAGTTCCTCAATCTGGGCCGCCGCCAGATCGGCCGCGCTTTCCTGAAAGGCCTCGGGGTCATTCTCGTAGGGCGCCAGCGCATCGACGACGCTTTTCGGCACGCTCGCTCCGCATTTTTTCGCGAAACGCTGCACCTGGCCCAGGTCGCGCACGGGCAGGATGCCGGGCGCCAGGGGTATCGCGACACCCCGACTCGCCATCTGCTCCATGAACCGCTCCCAGACGTGGGCTTCAAAGAAAAACTGCGAAGCCGCGTAGTCGGCCCCCTCCTCGGCCTTGCGGACGAAGTGATCCATGTCCGCGTTCATATCCGGCGTTTCGGGGTGGCCCTCGGGGTAGCAGGCCACGCCGATGGAGTGGAACCCGCCCAGGTTACAGAGCCAGCGCACGAGATCGGCGGCGTAGCGGAACCCGCCGGACACGGCTTCTTCGCGCGTCATTCCTTCGGGGATGTCTCCTCTAAGCGCCAGTATGTCGCGCACCCCGTTGTCCTGATAGATGGTCATCAGGCGCGAGATTTCCGCCTCGTTCGCGCCCACGCAGGTCAAGTGCGCCACCACGCGGTCCGGGTAGCGACGGGCCAGCTCCAGCACCAACTCGAGCGTGCCCTCCTGCGTGGAGCCGCCCGCCCCGTAGGTCACCGAGGTGAAGGCGACGTCCATTGCGTCCTGAATCGCGGCCACCTCGCGCAGGGCGCGCTCCACCGCCTTTCGGCCCTTGGGCGGATAGAGCTCGATGGATACGCTCACTCCATCAGAGACGATGCTGTCGATGATGGCGGAGGACCCGTTCACCACTTCCCTGCTCCCTCAAGCGGACGCCTGCAGTATGCGAGACGCAAAAAAACGGGCGCGGGGCGAATCCACCCCGCGCCCTGGAACACGTAATGCAAAAACAGGCCTAGCCCAGACCCTCGAGCGCCGCGAAGAGCTTCCCGTCGTCGGGCTTCTCGGGCGGAGCCGCCGTTTCTTCCATGTAGGCGACGTTTCCGTCCTTGTTGACGAGAACCACCGCGCGGTTGCTGAAACCCTTGTCGTTCAGCAGCCCGTAGGCCGCGCACGTCCCCTTGCCGAAGAAATCGCTCAGCAGCGGGAACTCGATGCCGTATTGCTCCGCCCAGGCGGCGTGCGCGAACGGGCTGTCCACGCTGATGCCGATGACCTCGCAGTCGGCACCTTCGAACCTGGCCTTCTCCGCCTGGTAGGCGGGCAACTGCTCGCTGCACACACCGGAGAAATCGAACGGGTAGAAGCAAAGCAGCACGTTCTTCTTGCCCCGGTAATCGCTCAACTTGATCGTGTCGCCCTCGGCGAGGGTTCTCGGCAGCTCGAAATCAGGAGCCGCGTCACCTACGCTCAAAGCCATGAGAAAATCCTCCTATTTGGCGGCCGCGAAGCGCGCGGCGACGTCGTCCCAGTTCACCACGTTCCACCACGCGGCGACGTAGTCGGGACGGCGGTTCTGGTAGTTGAGGTAATAGGCGTGCTCCCATACGTCCACGCCCAGAAGCGGCACGTAGCCCTCGGTGCGCACGCTGGTCTGGTTGGGCATCTGCTTGATCTCTACGCTGCCCGAACCCGGCTTCGTGCACAGCCACGCCCAGCCGCTGCCCTGCACGGTCACCGCCTTGGTGGAGAACTCCTCCTTGAAGGCTCCGAAGTCGCCGATGACCGCCGCCAGGTCGCCGCCCGGCTCGCCGCCGCCGTTGGGGCTCATGTTCTTCCAGAAGATGCAGTGGTTGTCGTAGCCGCCGCCGTTGAAGTTGAGACCCCCCTGGTCCGGCGAGAGGTTGCCGAGAATGTCCTCGATGCTCTTGCCTTCCAGGTCCGTGCCGGCGATGGCGTTGTTCAGGTTCGTGAGATAGGTGTTGTGGTGCTTGGTGTGGTGAATCTCCATCGTGCGCGCGTCGATGTGCGGCTCCAGTGCGCTGTAGTCGTAATCGAGAGCGGGAAGTTCAAATGCCATTTCGTTTTCTCCTTGATGGGAATGGAACGTTCCGATTCAGGTGATAAAAATCAAACCACAGGGGCCGCGGCCCCGAAAAATCATCAAAATCCCGCCCGATCGCATGACGGCGAAACGAGACGCTGCGGATGAGTTTTCCGTTTTTGTAAAATTGTATCTCTGCCCTGATTCACAAGCGCGCGTATTCTACTTTCAGGGATCGAGCGCGTCAAACCGCATCCCGAACGGGATCGGCCCGTCTTTCGGCTGCTCGGGCGCGTCCATCTTCTGAATCTCGTCGAAATCGCGGTAGAGGAGCGTCAGGTCTTCCTCGATCATCCCCCGCTCGACGGCCTTCCTCAAGAACGAGAGCGTGTGCTCGGCGAGCTGGATGTCGGCGCCCCGCTTTCGTCCGATGCCCACGGCGAGGCCTACATCCTTCTGGAGATTGTAGATGCGCGCCTGCCCGTTCCAGGTGCCCGAGAGGATGTTGTTCGGAAACCGGTGGCGGCTCGCGTAGCTGTAGGCCGCCGATGCGTTGAAGACGTCGATCATGTCCTCGACGCGCATCCCGAGGCGTTCCACGAGGCGCGCGCCCTCGCAAGTCGCCAGGAACATCGTGTGGAGCACCATGTTGTGGATGAGCTTCATGGTGTGGCCCGAGCCCAGCGCGCCCAGATGGAAGGTGTGCTCCACGAAGGGTTTGAGGTACCGCCTCGTGCGCTTTAAGAGCGCCTCGTCTCCTCCGATGATGAGCGTGAGCTTCCCCTCCAGGATGTTGCCGGGGCCGCCGCTCATGCCGGCGTCGAGATAGCCCAGCCCCGCGCGCTCGGCGCGCCTGGCGAGGCGCTTCGTCTTGGCCGGATCCGAAGTCGTGAGGTCATAGACGACGAGACCTTTTCTCGGGTTTTTGAGCAGGCCGTCCTTCCCCTTGAAGCACGCCGCGATTTCCTCCGATGATGGCACGACGAAGAAGACGACCGCGCAGGCCTCTCCTATCTCGCGCGGCGTGGCAATGGTCACGCCCTCGGTATCCTCGAAGGGCCCCCGCCTGTCTTTCGAAACGTCCCAGACCATCAGGGGCATCTTCGCTCCGATGAACCTCTGCGCCACGGGATTCCCCATGCGGCCCAGACCGATGACGCCCACGCAGTTTCTTTTCGCCATGAAACACCTCGGAGAATCGAGAACATGAAGGAATATGCTGGAGCCGACGACCGGACTTGAACCGGTGACCTGCTGATTACGAATCAGCTGCTCTACCTGTCTGAGCTACGTCGGCAAGAAGGAGCGTGCAACCCTGGTGAGGCTCGCTTTCCCCATGAGGGTGGTATTGAACACGCCGCCCCCGCCTTCGTCAAGCGGAAAGAGGGCCGGGAAGCCTGAATCGCGGAGTCCGCGCCGCCTGAGGTTCGCCAATCAGGCTTGACTTACGGGCCGACGCGTCGTAAATCTCTTTTCTCTTTGTGCCGCTAGCTCAGCTGGTAGAGCAACGGACTTTTAATCCGTAGGTCCAGGGTTCGAGTCCCTGGCGGCACACCACAAATCGCCCCGAATCCGTTCGGGTTTCATACTATTTCTCACAGGACCGCCCGGCCGAGGGCGCGTGAGGGCGGGAATCGCGGCGCCCCCGTATGGGGGCCGGTTCGCGCGCTGGACCTGGGCGCCACCGAGGATGAGATATTCGAGGCCGTGCAATGCCTCATCTTCCCGGCCGGCGGCCCCTCGCTGATGATGGGCATCATGTGCCTGCGCGCCGTGCTGGAAGAGCGGAAGTCTTAATATCCATAATTCGATACCCCCGGGGGACAGCACATGGACAGAAGCATCTGGGCGACCTGGTACGATCTGCCGAAAGAAGACGAGGCCGAATACAACGACTGGCTCCACCACACCCACATCAAGGACGCGCTCAAGCGCCCCGGCTACATGTGGGCGGCCCACTACGAACTCGTGGACCGCGAATCGCCCAAATCGAAGCGAAAAGACCACCTCGCCTACACGGACGACCCCTCGATCCCGAATGGCACGGAGTTTCTGCTGCTCTTCGGCGGCACGAGCGCGGAGGTATTCCTGAGTCCCAACCCCGCGCAGCTCGCGGAGACGTATTCCGACGAGACGAAGGCGATGATCGCGAAGCGAATCGGCGAGCGCACGGGCATTTTCACCGAAGTCGACCGGGTGAACGGTCCCGACGCCGCCACGCGCGCCCTGGGCGGCGTGCCCGCGCCGATACTCCAGATGGGCACGTTCAACTGCTTCACGCCCGAGGATGACTTCGACCTGAGTTCCTGGTACGCGCAGGACCGCCTGCCCGCGATGAAGTACATGCGCGGCTGCGTGGGCACGCGAAAGCTCGTCTCGGTGGCGGGATGGGCGAAGCACTCCATCTTCTATGAGTTCTCATCGCTGGAGAAGGTGCTCGAGCACTTCCCGCGCGCGGACAAGCTCTTCCCCGGCGAGAACGACTGGTCGTACCACGTGTGCCAGCGCCTGCTCCACACCCCCGGTTCGCCCACGCGCGGCAAGCGCATCTGGCCGCCGGTGGAATAATTGGAGGGCGCGCGCGTGAATTACATGAAGCCGATACCGGTCGAGGAGGCGGAAGGCGAAGCCGCGAAGTTGTTCCAAGGCGTGACGAAGATGCTCGGCCGCGTGGCGAATTCCTTCGCCGTCATGGCCTACCAGCCCCACGTCGCCAAGGTCATCTTGCCGCTCACGGTGACCCTCATGCGCGAGGGACTCGGCACGGTGCTGCCCACCAAGATCAAGGAAATCGCCGTCATCAAGACGAGCCACCTGAACGGGTGCGATTACTGACTCGGGCACAACACGGCGCTCGGTCGAGACGCGGGGGTCACCGAAGAGCAGGTGCAGGAAATCTGCTCGGACGCCTATATGGACTCCCAAACGATGACCCCACGGGAGAAGGCCGCCGTCCTGTGGGCGGAGCACGTGACGCGCAACACCGCCAAGACGCGTGACGACGTGTTCGAGGAGGTGCGCAGCCACTTCGATGACACAGAATTCGTCGAGCTCACCATGGTCATCACCTACTTCAACATGAGAAACCGCTTTCAGGACGCCCTGCGCATTCCGCTCGATGAGCCGAAAACGATATCGGGCATCACCATCGGGCGCAGGCAGGACCCCGAGAATCTCAAGACCTATCTGGCGGATGTGGTGGCGGCGTGGCCCGAGCGTTTCCCGGGGCCGGAGGAGGAAGATAGAGGGAGAAAAACCGGATGAACGACAAACCCGATTTCGTCTGGGAGAATCTCGAGGTCGGCATGACGATCGGCGAGCGCAGCCTCACGGTGACGCAAGCGATGGTGGACGCGCACTGCGAGGCCGTGGGCGCAAAGCGGGAGTGGTACCGGGGAGACTCCCCCGCGGGCGGGGCCATCGCGCCGCCCATGATCTTCATCAACGACCTGCTCGCCATCTATGATGCGAACTACAAGCGCTTCGGCACCATCCACGCCAAGCTCGGCTACCGCTTCCATCGGCCCGTGCGCGTCGGCGAGACGGTGCACCAGAAGGTCACGGTGACCGACCTGTACGTGAAGCGCGAGAAGGGCTGGATCGTGAGCGAATTAAGCGTTACGAACGAGGCGGGGGAGTTGCTGCTCACCTCCGCGCACACTTCCGTCCTGAGCCTCACGAGAAGGCACGAAGATGATGACTGATACGCTACTCGAAAACCTGGAACCAGGAGACGCCCTCCCCGAGCGGACGCACAAGGTGGACTGGGAGGACATCCTCAAGTTCAACCGCTACGTCACCGGCGGGGTGGATACGAAGAACATCCACACCGACGATGAGGTCGCGCGGAGAGCGGGCCTGCCCCGCGCGGTGGCGACGGGCCGCCACCCGGTCTCGTTCATCACCGAACTCATGGTCGATCATCTTGGGATGGGCTTCATCACGGGCGGCGCGGTGGAAGTCTCCTTCGTAAAACTGATTTTTCCGGGAGACGTTCTGACGCTTAGGGCCGTGCTCAAGGAGAAAACGCCGGACGAGGGCGCGACGCAATATCTCTTCGACGTATCGCTCACGAACCAGGACGGCGGGGCCGTAACGGTCGGCACGGCCGGCGGCCGCCTCGCCTGATATCCGCTCAATGACTGCGCACGAATCCCTCAAGAGCCTCTTCCATCCCGAATCCTTCGCGGTGGTGGGCGCGGCCTCCGATCTCAACCGCCTGGGCGGCATCCCGCTCAGACTCACGATGCGCTACGGCTTCCCCGGCCCCATCTACCCCATCAACCCGAGGCGCGAGGAGATAGCGGGTCTCAAGTGCTACCCCGACGTCGCCTCCCTGCCCGAAGCGCCCGAGTTCGCGCTCATCTGCACCCCGCGGGAAGACGTGCTCCCCACCCTCGCCCAGTGCGCGGAGCGCGGCGTCAAGGCCGCCGCCGTCATCACCTCGGGCTTCGCGGAAACGGGCGCGGAAGGCGCGGCGCTCCAGGAGAAAATCCTGGCGCTGCGCGACGAATCCGGCATGCGCGTCCTGGGACCCAACTGCATGGGTGTGGTGCACGTGCGCTCGAGGCTGATGGCCACGTTCACGATATCCATCCGGGACGACGACCCGCTCATTCCGGGGGCGGTGGCGGTCGTCACCCAGAGCGGGGCGATGGGGGCGTGCATGCTCACGGGCTTTCAGGAAAGCGGTTCGGGCATCAGCAGCCTCGTGAGCCTCGGCAACGAGGTGGACGTTGATTTCGCGGAGTGCGTGGAATACTTCATCGACGACCCGCACACGCGCGTCATCTGCGGG
>WTGD01000300.1 GCA_011523725.1 Nitrospinota bacterium | reverse complement strand
TTCCAGGGCCGCATCAAGGGGTTGTGGCCCACGCGGCAGGACTGGCGCGATTCGGCCCCGGCCATCGGTCGAGGCAGCGTCGTCGGTTTTTTCATGGGGATACTGCCCGGCATGGGCACCATCGTGCCCCCTTTTCTCTCCTATTCCCTGGAGCGGCGCATCTCCAGGAAGCCCGAGAAGTTCGGCACGGGCGTGATCGAGGGCGTGGCGGGGCCCGAGGCGGCGAACAACTCCGCCACGGCGGGCAGCATGATCCCCCTCCTCACGCTGGGCATCGCCCCGAGCGCAGCGGTGGCCGTCTTGACGGCGGCCTTTCTCACCCACGGCGTGCAGCCGGGGCCGCTGCTGATCACCGAGCACCCCGCCATCTTCTGGGGGGTGGTGACGAGCATGTACACCGGAAACGCGTTGCTCCTGCTGCTCAACCTGCCGCTGGTGGGCATGTGGGCGCGCCTGCTCACCGTGCCCTACCGCTACCTCTGGCCCATGATACTTCTCTTCTGCGGAATCGGCGCGTACAGCGTGAGCAACAATCCGGTGGACGTCCTGCTCATGGCCGTCTTCGGGCTGCTGGGCTACATGATGCGCAAGCTGAACTACCCGGGCGCGCCGCTCGTGCTCGCGTTCGTGCTGGGCAGGCTCTTTGAGGAAAAGGTGCGCCAGTCGCTCGTCATCTCGCGGGGGAGTTATGAGACCTTCATCGCGCACCCGCTCGCCCTGCTCGCGTGGGTCGCCTCGGCGATCCTTCTTCTCTATCCGTTTTTCATGCGCCGCAAGAGCGCCCCGCATTTCCCGCCGGAGGAGGAAGAATGAAGATCACCCTGCTCGGCACGGGCGGCCCCCGGCCGGACCCGGCGCGCCAGGGTTCTTCCCTCGTCGTCAACGTGGACGATGAGTGGCTGCTCTTCGACTGCGGCCGCGGGGCGGTCACCCAGCTTGTCCGCGCGGGCGCGCCCCTCGAGAAGCTGAATCCCGTATTCATCACCCATCATCACTTCGATCACATCAGCGATCTGGGCGACGTGATCCTGAGCACCTGGCTACAGGGCCGTCCGGACGCGTTGCGGGTTTTCGGTCCGGCGGGAACGGCGGAGATCGTGAGAGCCCTCATCGATCGGGTCTACGCGAAGGACATCCGCTTCCGGGCGGAGGGGGAGCCCGCCGTGGGAGGATGGAAACCGGTGGAAGTCAAGGAAACCGGCGCGGGCCTGGTCTGTGAGGGCGGGGGCTGGAAGGTGCATGCGGATTTCGTCGAGCACGGCCAGGGTCTCGGAATCCCCGATTTCGACTGGACGACGCTGGGCTACCGTCTGGAGGCTGCGGGAAAGACCCTCGCCATCAGCGGCGACACGATTCCCTGTGCGGGGCTGGAACGCCTGGCGCGGGGAGCGGACGTACTCGTGCTGTGCTGTTATCTGGCCGAAGCGGAGGTCGTCGACGCGCACACCGAGCGCCTGACCCGGCACCTGTTCCCCTCCTCCGCACAGGCCGGAAAGATCGCCGCGAACGCAGGCGTGAAGAAACTCGTCCTCACCCATTTCCGCGAGAAGCCCGAGCACCTCATGCGCGCCATCGAAGAGGATGTCCGGCGGGATTTCGGCGGTGAAGTGATACTGGGCCGCGATCTGCTGGAGATTGAGGTGTGAGGGGGCAACGACGAATCGAAACGACCGCCAGACCGCATGACCCCGTGAAGATCGAACCCTCCCTCCCGGGGCTTTTTCAACAGCCCCCATATGAGCCCCTGCGGGTCGAGCCCGATCGAGGGAAGAGGGTTTTCGATCGTCATTCCGGCGAATGCCGGAATGACGGCAATCCATGTTCGCGGGAGCGCAAGAACGGGGACCTCGGGCAGGTCGCGACCCGGCCCTATGGAATCCCTCGTATTCTTTTGCTAAGTTTATCCTGGGGAAAACGCCGGGATGTCCTTGAACATTCCAACTTCCCCCCGGATTGCCCCCGGATCCGGTGAACGGGCTGAATGGAAGAAGGCGGCGCAGAGAACCGCGTCCTAACGGGGCAGGAGCGTCGGACTTCCTCAGAAGGAGAAGCTCAGCTGTTGAAAGCAGACATACATAGCGCCCTCCAGCGATCTCTGGCGAGGAATCACAGGAAGGCGCTATGAGGCCGCTCCCTTGTGCGACCGTTTCCGCCCAGTACTCAGGAGGACTCAACTCCGATAAACACAGGACGGCATAGGGTGAGGGGGAGCCGGAAACCAGGCTTCATTCAAGAAGGTTGCGACACAATCCGAGCGAGGCGCAGTCTCCGGCTCCCAAAAGCACATCGAGTAGGGGTTGCCCGTTGTTCCCGTTCCCGGCTCGAGGACTCAAACTCATAGCAAGGAGCGGTACAGTTTGCTCTATCACGAGGGAAGCAACCAACGGGCAACCCCCTTTTTGATCTCCTTCTATCGCCCCGGCCCCGTCGCCGGGACCGCAGGCGTCGTGCTCTCCTACCTGTTCGTCGCGAACGACCCGATCAAGGCGGCGCTTCCCGCCGGGTTGCTCTGCTGGGTGGCGTAGAAGGTTCCCGCCACCGAACCGGGCGC
>WTGD01000239.1 GCA_011523725.1 Nitrospinota bacterium | reverse complement strand
CCCTTCCATCGACCTGCACCCGGCAGGCGTACACCCCGTTTTCGGGAATCAGGATGGGAGGATAGTCCACGTTGGCCGTCGGTATGCCGATTTGGCGGCCCCGCCCGTCGCCCCGGACCACCCTGCCCTCTATGAGGTGGTGCTGCCCCAACCTGCGTGCGGCCTCCTCCACCGCACCGCTCAGCAACAACTTTCGTATTTCCGTGCTGCTGACCCGCCTCCCCTCGAACATATAAGGGTCCAGCACGTGCGTTTCGAACCCGGCGTTGGCCCCTACTTCCTGCAAGAGTTCGACGTTTCCCGCGCGCCCTTTTCCGAATCGGAAGTTGAAGCCGATCACCACGAGCGAAGCTCTCAGGCCCTCGTCGATGATCTGCCGCACGAAATCCCCCGCCTCGGTTTGCGCCAGACGGGGTGTGAACTTCTCGACCACCACGGCGTCGACGTTCTGGTCTTCCAGGCGGGCCAGCTTCTCTTCGAGGGTCGTCATCAGGGGAGGGCGTCTTTCGGGGGCGACCACGGAGAGCGGGTGCGGCTCGAACGTCAGGATGACGCTCCGGCCGCCGCGCCGGGCCGCCTCTTCCTTGATGAACCGGCAAATCTCTCGATGAGCGAGATGAACGCCGTCAAAATTCCCGATGCTCAATACCGAGGGAGAATCCTCAGGATCATAGGCGTCTACTCCCTCAAAGACTTCCACCGCTTGCTCACCTCAAAAGAATCGCGCCTTGCGAAAAGCATCTGCGAACCAAAGGTTTCTCCCGAAAATCTTTCTAGCAGAGCGCCGCGCACTTGCGCAAGAAAAGAAAGGGCAACGCTCTATCTCCCTTATTTACAAAGGGTAATCGATGGAAAAGCAAAAACGCATTTCCCTTTTCGCCGCGATATGAGTAATATATCCACAAGAAGCCGGAGAACTTGATCGCCAGAATGACGGGTAGATTCACGGCAAAAGCGATTCAAGATCGACGCCGCCAGTTACGTGGAGCAAGATTTTACATGAGACCGCCCAAGTCATTTTCCTTGTGTTTTGCTGCGCTCGCAGGTTTCATTTTCTTATCCTTACCCCCTCCAATAGACGCAGCCCCCGCCGCGACATCCGGCATGTCCGGGGAAACTTCTTTCGAACGTCCACGCAGCAACGTGGCGCCGCCGAGCATAAGAGGCCCTCGCCTCTCGCTGTCCATACGAGAAGCCGTGAGCATCGCCCTCGCGCGCAATTTCGACATCACCATCGCCGGGTTCGACCCGGACATCGCGGAGAGCAACGTCACCAGAGAGCGCTCCGCCTTCGACCCCCAGGCCTTTGTGGACACGAGCGTCAGCAAATCCAAGCTCGGCTCCGCGAACAACGCATTCAACGCGACCGGGGGAATACGCGAAACCGATTCCCTGGGCATCGCGGCCGGCATCCGCCAGCGAATCATCACGGGCGCCGAGTACTCGCTCATCCTGCGAAACCTCAGGGAATCGACGAATTCCCCGCAAAACGCGTTCGACCCGAGTTTCCAAACCAGTCTCACTTTTACCATCGAACAGCCTTTGCTCAAAAATTTCGGCATCGACATCAACCAGGCCAGGATCAAGGTGGCCATGGCCACGAAAGAGCAAACGCTTCATGCGTACCGAAGCAGGGTTATCCAGACGGTGGACGCCGTTCAACAGGCTTACTGGAACCTCGTCTTCTCCATCGAAAATCTCCAGTTCAGGCGAAAGTCTCTCGATCTCGCGAAGGACCTCTTGCGCCGGAACAAGATTCAGGTCGAGGTCGGCACGCTCGCTCCGATAGAGATAACGGAGGCGGAAGCCACCGTCGCCTCCCGGGAAGAAGCCCTTCTCGTAGCGGAGCGCGAAGTCAAGGACAGGGAAGACACCCTGAAAATGCTGCTGAACGTAGCAGAGCAGCCTTCCGCCTGGGGCATCAGCATTCTGCCCCGCGACAAGCCGGAGTTCGAGGTGGTTCAGGTGGACGAGATGCAACTCACGCTCGACGCCTTGCGCAAGCATGCGGCGCTGGAGAATGCCCGCATCGAAATCGACAAAAGAAAAATCGACATGAAAGTAGCGGGACAAAACCTGCTTCCCGAAGTCAACCTGAGCGCATCGGCCTCGAACAACGCCCTCGCGGACAACCAGGGCGAAGCTTTCGAAGAACAATTCAAGAACGAGAGATATTCCTTTTCCGGCGGAGTTTCGTTCCGCATCCCCATCGGAAACCGGCAAGCGGAGGCGGACTACCGCCAGGCGCAGCTCAGGCACGCCAAAACGGTGGCCTCCTACCACCAAACGCAGCAAGTCATCATGGAGGAAGTCCGTCGCAACGCGCGCCGGGTTCGCGTCAACGTAAAAAGAATCGAGGCGACGCGCGTCGCCAGGCGGCTGGCGGAAGAACGCCTCGACGCCCAGGAGAAGAAATTCAAGGTCGGCCTCTCGACGAGCAGAAACATCCTCGAAGACCAGGAAAGGCTGGCCAACGCGCTGACGGAGGAAACCCGGGCGCTCATCGACTATCACAAATCTCTCGCCTCACTGGACAGGGCGACCCATTCCACGCTCGAACGATTCCAGATCGAAATGCTCTATCCCGGCGAGACGACCGCAAAAAAATGAGTCATCCCCGAATCCTGGGAATGGACTTCGGCGAAAAACGGATAGGACTCGCCATCAGCGACTCACTCGGTCTGACGTCCCAGCCCCTCGGCCTCATCGAAAGGCGCAGTGATGCGCAGCTGCTCGAGGAGATGAGCGGCATCATCCGTGAGCATCATGTTCATCTGCTGGTCGTGGGGCACCCCGTCGGTCTGTCGAACCGGGATACGTCCATCGCGAAGCGCACCAGAAGAGTCGTGAAATTTTTACGGAACAACCTGGAGATCCCCATCGAGAAATGGGACGAACGGCTCAGCACGACACAGGCGAACCGGGTTTTGAATGAAATGGAAACCAGGCCGAGCCGGAAGAGGAAAAAGCGCGACGTCATCGCGGCGCAACTCATACTACAGGCGTATCTGGATCGTCAGAACATGAAACGCCCGATTTCCCATGACTGAAAAAGAAAATCCCCCCGAAGAATCCGATGCGCCGGAAACACCGCCTCCCGCCGAAAAGCGGCGGCTCGGGAAAATCCTCGTCGCCCTTTTCTCCTCCATCATCCTGGTCGCCTTCATCGGCTACCGATACATCGACGATGAATTCCATCGGCCCGCGAACCCCCGGGCGGATGAAGCAAAGGACATTCACGTCCGCCCGGGCATGTCCTTCGCCCAAATCCTGAAACTGCTGGAGAAAAACGGCTTGATTCGAAGCCCCGGATTGTTCCACTTCCAGGCCAGACTCCGGGGCGGCGCAAAAAGCATTCAGGCCGGCGTCTATGCGCTCAAGGCATCCATGACGCCGCGAGAGATATACAAACACTTATCGGAAGGCAGAGTCGCCCGGCGCTCATTCACCATTCCCGAGGGTTATAACGTCCGGGAAATCGCTCGAACGATTCGTCGCGCCAGGCTCGCCGATGAAGCGGAAATTCTCAGACTCTCCCGCGATCCTTCTTTCCTCCGAGAACTCAAAATTTCCGCGACTTCCATCGAGGGATATCTATTCCCCGACACGTATCATTTCCCGGTGGGCGCCTCGTCGAAGAAAATCCTGGGTTTCATGGTTCGCACGATGCGGAGGAAATTCTCGCCCGCTCTCAGAGAACAGGCGAAAGCGATGGGATTCACCATCCACCAGACGCTCACCCTGGCCTCGATTATCGAGAAAGAAACCTCCCTGAGCAGCGAACGGCCGCTCATCGCCGCCGTGTTCATCAATCGGCTCAAGCGAAGAATGCGCCTCCAGAGCGACCCCACCGTCATATACGGGCTTCCCCATTTCGACGGAAACATCACCAAGAAAGATTTGCGATACGATTCACCCTACAACACCTATCTGCACCGGGGACTCCCCCCGGGCCCCATCGCCAGCCCGGGGCTGGAATCCATCAAGTCGGCCTTGAATCCCGCCAAGGTGAAATACCTGTACTTCGTGGCCACCAGGGACGGCGGCCATCAATTTTCCCGCACGTACCGCGAGCACCGCCGCGCCGTGAACCGGTATCAGCGCCGATAGGGGGTCGTTAAAAAGTCCCACCCGAGAGGATTTGCCTTTGTTGTAGCCGGACAGGCCATTGCCTGTCCGGGGTCGCGACCTGTCCCTACGGATTCGATTCAAAACGCGGGAGATGTGTAGGGGCGGCCCCCCGTGGCCGCCCGTATCGAATATGTCCATCCCCGTGGTTGCGCTTCGCATGGACAGGCACGGGGGCCTGTCCCTACAAACCCTCTACTCGCAAGGCCCTATGTGGGGTTTTTCAACAGCCCCCACAAGCGGGGTGGTTTTCAAAGCGAGGGTTCGACCGCGCGAGAAGGACTTTTTCAACAACCCCGAATCGAGACAGGTTGACCCCGGAATTGCGGTGGTGGCATGATTATCAGCCAGTTGCCTGGCGCAAGAAGGCTCAAAAGTTACAGGGATATTTGAGCGCAGACTGCTGACTCTTATCCTCCTTTCGGCTCATCCAGCGAACGCCCGGACGAGGAACCGAACACATGGCGACTAAATTACTTCTCCTCGATGAAAGCCTCCTGGTGCAGCGCGTCGTGGAATTGGCCTACCGGGATAAAGGAGTCGACGTCCAGATAGCGGAGAATGCGGACGAAGCGCTTGAAATGGCGGAGAATGCGGCGCCGGACATCGTCGTCGCGAGCCTGGACATGGAGGGTTCCGACGGGTTGGGATTCTGCCGCCGCCTGCGCGAAAAACCGGATTTATCCCAGGTCCCCCTCCTCGTTCTAACGAGCACGCGCAACAGCGTCAGTGATGAGGAAACCCAGGAAGTGGGCGCGGTGGCGAACATCGAAAAACCGTTCAAGCCGATCGTATTTACGGACGAAGTGGAGCGCATCATCGGCCCCGGACATAGCGAATCGACACCGGAGCCCGAAGCGCAGGCGGAACCCGATTCCCCGGGTACAGGAATGACGGAATCGCCCTCCTCTCCAGGAGACGCCACAGGGGAATCCGAAGACACTCCTGCCGCCACGGCTGCGCAAGAAACGCCCGAACAGATGGAAGCGGCTCCCGCTGAGGCAGGAGGCGCGGAATCTACGAGCGATGAGGAGCAAGTCCCCGCTTCCGATGCCCCGCTCGCCCTCGATAGCGAAACGCTCGCTCCCATCATCGAGAAACATCTGGAAGAGGCCGTAGAAAAAATTGCCCCCACGTTGCTCCGCCACATCGAAGAGGCCGTGGCGAAACAGCTCCCCTATATCGTAGAGAAAATCGTCATTCGAGAAATCGAGAAAATCAAACGCGGAGAATAAGTTTTGCTGGAACCACGCTACGACCCGAAAGGGGCCGAAGATCGCTGGTATGCCGAATGGCTGAAGCGCGGATACTTTCACGGCGCGCCCAGCGAAGCCCAAGAGCCTTACTCCATCGTCATCCCGCCCCCGAACGTGACGGGCTCGCTCCACATGGGCCATGCCCTGAACAACACCTTGCAGGACATCCTCATCCGCTGGAAGCGCATGAGCGGCCTGCGGGTCTGCTGGATGCCCGGCACCGACCATGCGGGCATCGCCACCCAGAACGTGGTGGAGCGCCAACTCGCAGAGGAAAACCTCTCCCGCGAATCCCTGGGGCGTGAGAAATTCATCGAGCGCGTCTGGAAGTGGAAAGCGGAGAGCGGCGGAACCATCATCCGCCAGCTTCACCGCCTGGGCGCTTCGTGCGACTGGGAGCGCGAGCGGTTCACGATGGACGAGGGGCTCTCCCGCGCCGTGCGCGAGGCCTTCGTGAGGCTCTACGAAGAGGGACTGATTTACCGCGACAATTATCTGGTGAACTGGTGCCCGAGGTGCGAGACGGCCGTTTCCGACCTCGAAGTCGAACACGAAGAACACGACGGCCACCTGTGGAATTTCCACTACCCGCTCTGGAGCGGCGGGGACGGCGTGACCATCGCGACGACGCGCCCCGAGACCATGCTCGGCGACACCGCCGTCGCCGTCCATCCCGACGACGAGAGATACAAGAGCCTCGTGGGCGAGCACCTGCGCCTGCCGCTTCTGGACAGGAAAATCCCCGTCATCGCGGATTCTTTCGTGGACGCCGAGTTCGGCTCGGGCGCCGTGAAGGTGACGCCCGCGCACGACCCGAACGATTTCGAGGCGGGACTCAGAAACAAACTGCCGCAAGTCAACATCCTCACGCCGGATGCGAAGATCAACGAAAACGGAGGCCCCTACGAGGGACTGGACCGCTTCGTGGCGCGCGAGCGCATCGTCGCCGACATGGAAGCGCAGGGGTTGATGAGGGGGGTGGAGACCCATCGTCACGCCATCGGCGGATGCTACCGCTGCGGCACGGTGGTGGAGCCATATCTCTCGAAGCAATGGTTCGTGCGCGCGAAGCCGCTGGCGGAGGAATCGATACGCGCCGTCGAGGACGGGCGAATCCGGATCATCCCCAAACAGTGGGAGTCCACCTATTTCGAGTGGATGCGCAACATCAGGGACTGGTGCATCAGCCGTCAGATATGGTGGGGCCACCAGATACCCGCCTGGTACAACGACGAGACGGGGGAAGTTTTCGTCTCGCGCGAAGATCTCGACGATCCGAGCTTAAGACGCGAGACCGACGTGCTCGACACCTGGTTCAGCTCGGCTCTGTGGCCCTTCTCGACGTTCGGATGGCCGGACGACAATGAAGATTTGAAATACTTCTACCCCACGTCCGTCCTCGTCACAGGCTTCGACATCATCTTCTTCTGGGTGGCGAGGATGATCATGACGGGGCTCAAGTTCATGGACGACGTCCCCTTCCGCGACGTCTACATTCACGCCCTGGTGCGTGACGAGCAGGGACACAAGATGAGCAAAACGCGCGGGAACATCATCGACCCGCTCGATATCATCGAGGAATTCGGAACGGATTCGCTGCGCTTCACCCTCACCGCCATGGCCGCCCAGGGGCGGGACATCCGCCTGTCCACCGAGCGAATCGCCGGGTACCGGAATTTCTGCAACAAGATATGGAACGCGGCCCGCTTCACCCTGATGAATCTGGGCGAGAGCGTTCCGCCCATGCCGCCGAGAGAAGACCTCTCGCTCGGGGACAGATGGATACTGAGCCGCCTGAACGGCGTGACGCGCCAGGTGGACGAAGCGCTGGAGGAATACCGCTTCAACGACGCCGCCCTGGCGCTCTACCACTTCACTTGGCATGAACTCTGCGACTGGTACCTGGAGGTCATCAAGTCCGCCCTCACCTCGGGAGAGCGCGGCGACGCCAGCCGCGCCGTGCTCGCCGAAGCGCTCGAGCGCACGCTGCGGCTCCTGCACCCGATCATCCCCTTCATCACCGAGGAGATATGGCAGAAACTCCCGAACCGCACGGGAGAGAGCATCATGACGGCCGAATGGCCGAAGCCGCAGGACGGCTGGGACGACGCGCAAGCGGAAGCGGAATTCGAGGCCCTGATGGACATGATCGGCGGCATCCGGAACATACGGGGTGAATTGAACATCTCGCCCAACAAGAAAATACCCGTGTACATACAGGTACCCGACTACAAAATCCGGGATACTATCTATTCTGAATTCGAATGGATACAGAGACTTGCGAAAATTTCATCCGACTGGCAGGTCGCCCCCGACGTGGAGCGGCCCAGGGCGTCGGCCCACACCGTATTCGGCTACGGGCAGGCGTTCGTCCCCATCGGCGGACTCATCGACGTCGAAGAGGAACTCAAGCGTCTCCACAAGCAAATCGCCGACGCGGACGATGCGATATCGGGCCTCGAGAAAAAGCTCGCCAACCCCGCTTTCATCGAACGCGCACCCGCCGAAATCGTGGAAAAGGACAAAACCCGCCTGCGCGAGACCGTGGAGCGCGCGGAAAAGCTCCGCGAGAGCGCAGAACGCATCGCAGGGCTTCAAGACTAAATGAACCCCACCGGCGCCGGGGAGGAGACGCTCTCCTGGCGAATCGAAACGGTTGACGAGGCGAGTTCCACCAACGATCTGGTTTCGGCCCGCGCTCGGGAAGGCGAGCCGGGCGGCCTCGTCATACGCGCCATCGCCCAAACCAGGGGAAGAGGGAGGAGGGGGCGCTCCTGGTTTTCACCGCCGGGGGGACTCTATTTCTCCGCCCTGCTTCGCCCGGGCGGCGAAACCGGAATCTCATCCCTCCTGACGCTCCTGCTCGGCGTGGCCGCCGCGCAAGGTCTGGCTGAGGCGACGGGCCTTCGGGTCGGTCTCAAATGGCCGAACGACCTGCGGGTGAGGGGTAAAAAAATCGGCGGAATCCTGTGCGAATACCTGGATCCCCCGAATCAGCCCCCCGCCGTCGTCGCAGGGTTGGGCGTGAACCTCACGACGCGCGAAGCCGACTTCCCCCCCGAGGTGCGCGAATCGGCATCCTCGGTTCTTCTCTCGGGAGGCGAGGTTCCCGATGCGGAGGGTCTGCTCCACCTTCTTCTTGAGCACACCGCTTTCTGGTACAAGGAATATGAATCGAGCGGTTTCGGCGCCGTCCGCGATCAGTGGCTGGGGTTGTGCGACAATCTGGGCGAGACGATATCCATCCGCGCCGCGGATGAGACGCTTTACGGGAAGAACATGGGCATTGACGAGGCGGGCCGCCTGCTCCTCGAAAAAGCGGACGGCTCCACCCACAGGATAACCTCGGGCGAGGTGGAACTCCCATGAACAAAGGCTCCTATCTGCTGGCCATCGACGTGGGCAACACGCAGACCGTCGTGGGGCTTTTCGGCGGTGAAGAACTCGTCTCGAGCTGGCGGCTCGGCTCCGTGGCCCGCCGCACGACGGATGAGCTGGCCATCCTCATGGAAGGCCTGTTCCGGCTCGGGGAGCACCAGATGTCGGACGTGGGCCGCGTGGTGATCGCGAGCGTCGTCCCTCCCCTGGGGCCGAACCTCGAGGAGATGGCCATACGCTATTTCGGCGTCAAACCGCTCGTCGTCGGCCCGGGAATACGGACGGGCATCTCCATCAAGTACGAGAACCCCCGCGAGGTGGGGGCGGACAGAATCGTGAACGCCGTCGCGGGCTATCATCTCTACGGGGGCCCCTTGATCATCGTCGATTTCGGAACCGCCATCACCTTCGACGCGATATCCGCCTCGGGAGAATACCTGGGCGGCGCCATCTCGCCCGGCCTGGGAATCGCTCTCGAGGCCCTCATCGACAGGACGGCCCGCCTCCCCCGGGTCGAAACCGCCGTTCCGCCGTCGGTCATCGGGAAAAACACGGTCCACAGCATCCAGTCCGGCATCGCGTATGGTTATAGAGGGTTGGTGCGCGAAATCGTGGAGCGCATGAAAACCGAACTCGGGGGCGAGACGAAAGTGGTCGCCACCGGCGGGCAGAGCCTGGCTCTGGGCGAAGAAGAAGGGGTGTTCGACCTAATCAACCCTGACCTGACGTTGCTGGGCCTGCGCCTCATCGCCGAGCGAAACCCCTGAGAACGTCCGGCGGCCGGCTCACCGAACAAATGCGGCCGCAAAGAGGCGCTACTGGAACGCATCGCGAATCAACTCTTTCGCCTGCGGCTTTCTCCCCGCCTCCGCTTCGAGCAGCACCACGTCGAAACGGCAGACGGATGAGCGCTCCTCGGGATGCGTCATCAGGTAGTGCTGCGCCGCCTGCGCGATTCTGCGCTGTTTCTCGCGGCCCACGGCTTCGGCGCCGCTCGATGACCTGCCCGGCGCGCGGGTCTTCACCTCGATGAACGAGAGCACCCCGCCCTCGCGCGCGATGATGTCCACCTCGTAGCGCGAGCCCCGGTAGTTCCGCTCGATGATTTCAAAGCCCTGGCGGCGCAGGAATCTCACGGCGGCGTCTTCCCCGATTTTTCCGCTCTCGCGGCTCACGGCGTCCTCACGCTCCCGCCAGGGCAGGCACGCCCCGGAACGTGCGCCGGTGGATGCGGCAGGGGCCATACCGCTTAAGGGCGGCCAGGTGGTCCCGCGTGGGATACCCCTTGTGCCTGCCGAAGCCATAGACAGGATAACGCTCCTCCATCCGGGCCATCACCCGGTCGCGGTACACCTTGGCGACCACGCTCGCCGCGGCGATGCAGGCGCAGCGCGAATCGCCTTTCACGATAGGGGTCTGCGGGAGTTTGATGGGGATCCCCCTGTTCCCGTCGACGAGTACGTGCGCGGGCGCGAGCCCGAGCCCCTCCACGGCGGCCGCCATGGCGCGCAGGGAGGCTTGCAGGATGTTGATCCGCTCGATCTCGCGCGGCCCGGCAGCCGCCAGGGCGACGGCGCGCGCCTTCGCGAGAATCTCGGGCAAGAGCGCTTCTCTCTGCCGCGGGGTGAGTTTCTTGCTGTCGTTGAGACCCATGACGGGATTTTCCGGATCCAGCACAACGGCGGCGGCCACCACCGGGCCCGCCAGGGGGCCGCGCCCGGCCTCGTCCACGCCTGCGACGGGCGAGGCGCCTTGCAGCGCGAGCTCGCGTTCGATGGAATACATGAAAGACCAAAAGGGGCGGTGGATTTCCCCAATATATCCATGATTCGGGGCGTTCTCAAGGCGCGAATCCCCTCTCCGGCTTGGGGACGGCCTGAAAATCTGAGAATATGGGGATATTCCTCGAACCCGAAAAAATAGCGACAGGAGAAGACGCTTTGGCGAAGAAAGACATTTTCCGGAAAGACCACCTCATCGATTCGCACGACGAAGGCATCAAGCTGCACCTGAGAGAGAAAAAACCGCGCGGGATGAAGAAGTCAGAAGCCGCCGGCACGCTGCTCATGGTGCACGGGCAGAGCACGCCCGCCCCCGTCGCCTTCGACCTGCCGCTCCCCGGCTACTCGTGGATGGACTTCGCCGCCGCGCGCGGCTTTCACGTCTACGCCCTGTGCATCCGGGGCTACGGGCCCTCCACGCGGCCGCCGGAGATGCTCAGGAGCCCCGCCGGCTGGCCCCCCGCCGTGCGGGGGATCACCGCGGTGCGCGACATCGACGCCGCAGTGCGCTTCATCTGCGATCAAAACGGGGTCGGCAAGCTGAACCTGCTCGGCTGGTCGTGGGGCACGACCACCACGGCCGCCTTCACCGCCGGGAAGCAGGCCAGAGTCCGCCGTCTCGCGCTCTACGCGCCTTTTTACGCCTACGACAACCCCCAGTCGGCGGCGCTCTGGGAAGACCCCGCGCGACCCGGACGCTGGGACCCTAGAAAGGGGGCCTGGCGCTGGGTGACGGAAGCCTACCAGCGCGAGCGGTGGGACGGGAGCATCCCAAAGGGACAGCACGCGAAGTGGCGGACTGAAACCGCCATCAAGCGCTTCTGGAGCGAACAGCAGAAATTCGACCCCGAGGGGGCAAAGCGGAAAACGCCCGCCGTCCGCGTGCCCAACGGCGCGATGGCGGACAGCTACGACCGCGCGCGCAACAAGCCGCTCTACGATGCGGGCAGAATCACCTGCCCGGTGCTGACCATCCGGGGAGACCACGACAGAAGCTCGACCGACCCCGTCTTCGCCGCCGTCTACCGCGCGCTCGTGAACAGCCGGGGAAAGCGCTCCATCGTTCTGGGGGACGCCACGCACTTCGCCCAGTACGAATGGTGCCGCGAGGCCCTCTTCAGCGAGGTTCAGAATTTCCTGGAGGGTTGAGGGCAGGGGGAGGACACACAGGTCCTCCCCTACTGAACCATCGCATCTCGCGTAGTGACAGCCCCTCCTCGGGGCTGTCACTACAAAACCAACCCCCCTGTCCCCCCTTAACAGGGGGGTAAAATCAAAGCCCCCCTGACAAGGGGGGTTGGGGGGTTACTCTCCTGCAAAGGGTTTTTCAATAGTCCCGTATGCACCCCCTACAGTCCGGCACATACATTGGACCGAACCACGAAGTCGTCATTCCGGCAAATGCCGGAATGACGATCAAAACCGCATTCACCCGTAGAGGCGGCCCCCCGTGGCCGCCCGTATCAGAGATGTCCAGCCCCGTAGCTTCGCATGGACAGGCACGGGGGCCTGTCCCTACAAACCCACTGCCTACAGGCACCCTATACGGACTTATTCAACAGCCCCTTGAGGGTCGGTCTTCCCGAGGGGAAAGCCCGACGGCAAGACGAGAGCGTAGCCCGAAGTCGCGTCGGTGGGGAGGAACGAAAAAAAGACCCGGGGGGAAACCCCGGGTCTTCTCTGCTTTTGAAGCCGTCTCTCCCTACCTCCAGCGGCGCTCCTTCACCTGGGCCGCCTTGCCCTTGCGGTCTCTCAGGTAGTAGAGCTTCGCGCGGCGCACGCGGCCTTTGCGGGTCACTTCTATCTTGTCGACTCTCGGGGAATGCACCGGGAAGATGCGCTCCACCCCGACGCCGTAGGAGAGCTTTCGGACGCGGAACCGCTCGCGAAGCCCGCCGCCCTGCCTGCCGATGACGGTGCCCTCGAACACCTGGATGCGCTCCTTGTCGCCCTCGACGATTTTCACGTGAACGCGCACCGTGTCGCCCGGCTCGAAGTCGGGAACGTCCTTGCGCATGCCCTCGCGCTCGATTTTATCGATAATGTTCACCTGCCTGCTCCTTGTCCTGAAAAACCGGCACTATACCTCTCTTTTGCCGAAAATGCGATCCATCACAATCGCCGCAGCACCACGAACCGACAGGTGGTTGAACCCCGTTTCGGCCTCCGCTTCCACGGGCAGCAAAACCACGTCGGACATCTCCAGAACCTCATCCGCGAGACCCCAGCTCGTACCGAACAGAATGACGAGCGGGGCGTCCGTCTCTCTCAACTCGCCGCGCAACGCCTCATACCCCACGGCGCCCGGCGCCCGCCGGGCCGTCGTGGCGGCGAATCGCGGTCTTTTTGGTTCGGTGCGCTCCACCTCCTCGATGAGCGCATCCAAAGACGGCAGAACTTCCAAGAACTCGAGCGTCTCGCTCCTCTGCGGGTGCAGCGTGCGGCCCGGCCCTTGCGTGAAATGCCCGATCACCCGCTCGACGAACGCCCGCTGGGGAGCAGAAGGATGTACCACAAATACGCCCGTGACGCCATAGGTGCGGCCCACGCGGGCGAGATCGTGCAAATCGAGGCTCGTGACCGAAGAGGTCACCACGCCGCCCTCGCGGTTCAGGACGGGATGGTGAATCAGCGCGAGATAGACGTTGCCCACTATCCCGCCGTCCTTCTAGTCCCGCGAAGATTCCAGCAGGCGCAAATCCTCCTCGCTCAATTCGGCCCGATCGAACAAGTCTTTTCGCCTCTCCCGCGTTCTCTCGAGCGCCTGGCGCCTCCTCCAGAGGCGAACCGCCTCGTGGTCGCCGGAGAGGAGCACATCCGGCGCGCGGATTCCCTCGAACTCCGCCGGCCGCGTGTAGTGGGGATGATCGAGAAGGCCGTCTGTGAAGCTGTCCTGGGCGGCGGAAGCATCGTTGCCCAGGACGCCGGGGATGAGCCTGCCGACCGCGTCGATGACGGCCATCGCCGGAATCTCGCCTCCCGAGAGCACGTAATCGCCAATGGAAACCTCCTCGTCCACGCACAATTCGCTCACCCGCTCGTCCACGCCCTCATACCTGCCGCAGATGAGGAGCAGCCGGGACGCCCTGGAGAACCTGCCGGCCGCCGCCTGATCGAACAGCCGCCCCTGCGGCGTGAGCAGTACCTTGAGCGGTTCGGCGTCTGCGTCCTCTCGAATCGCCCGAACGCCCTTCAGGATGGGTTCGGGCTTCATGACCATGCCCGCCCCGCCGCCGAAGGGAGCGTCGTCCGTCTGTTGATATTTCCCCTCGGCGAAATCGCGCAGGTTCCAGACCTTGAGTTCCAGAAGCCCCCCCTCGATCGCGCGCCCCACGACGCCCTCCCGGAACGCATCCTCCACCATGCGGGGCAGCACGGAAAGAACGTCGATGCGCATGCGACCTCCTCAATCCTCGTCATCGAACTTGGGCAATCGGAAAATCCAGCGCTCCCCCTCGCGCCTCAACACGACCTCGCGCGTTGCGGGCGCGAGCAATTCCTCTCCACCCGGCGTGTGGATGACGATGACGTCGTTTCCGCCGGCTCCGAACATGTCCACCACGCGCCCGAGGGGGCTTCCCGCCTCGTCGATGACTTCGCAGCCCTCGAAATCCTCGAAATAGAGAACCCCCTCGTCGGGGCCGTCGAGGAATTGCCTGTCCGCCAAAAAAATCGTCCCCCGCAGCGCCTCGGCGTCTTCGGGGGTATCGATTCCCGTGAACTTCCAGACGATGGCTCCCTTGCCGCCCTGGTGCCAGGCCGCCACCTCGAACCTCCTCACAGGCTCGTCCCGGGAGAACACTTCCTCGATCCGCCCATAGACGCCTGCGTCGTCGAGCCAAGGTTCCACCCGAACGGCTCCCTTGATGCCGTGCGGCCTGAGCGCGACGCCCACGGCCACCCTGCCGCTCACGGGGTTTTCCTAATCGTTGATGCCCGCCCTGTCGAGAAGGTTCCTGACCGTCCGGGTCGGGATGGCGCCCTTGTCCATCCAGGCCTTCGCCTTCTCGAGATCGATATGAACGAATGCGGGGTCCTGCGACGGATCGTAGCGGCCGATGCTCTCGATGAACCTTCCATCGCGCGGCATGCGCTCATCCTGCACGACGACGCGGTAGCGCGGCGCCTTTTTCATACCCCCACGGGCAAGTCTGATTTTTACGGCCAAAATATCTCTCCCTAGAATTTGAGCATTTGACGCATTCTCTGCATCTGTTTTTTCTTGCCGCCCCTGGAAAATTGCTTCATCAGTTTCTGCGTTTGCGCGAACTGCTTGAGGAGCCGGTTCACGTCCTGCACCTGGGTTCCGCTGCCGGCGGCGATGCGCTTTCTGCGGCTGCCCTTGATGATCTCGGGCTTCACGCGTTCGGCCGGCGTCATCGAATCGATGATGGCCACCGTGCGCGTGAGTTCTTTCTCGTCGATATCCACGTCGGGCATCCTGTTTCCCAGCCCCGGTATCATGGACAGGACATCGCCCATCGAACCCATCTTCCGCATCTGGAGGATCTGCTCTTTCATCGTCACGAGGGTGAACGTCCCCTTGCCGAGCGAT
>WTGD01000360.1 GCA_011523725.1 Nitrospinota bacterium | reverse complement strand
GCCTTAATTAGTTCAACCATACTGCTGAATGCGAGTTCTTTCTTTCCTAAAATCCCAGCCAGACGCGACAGGTGAGAGATCCTACCTCCCACGTAAATGCCGACTCTCTCAAGACCTCTGTAATTGTATGACAACAGTTTCATGTGCATCTCCTAAAAATTGGTGATTCTTGGAAATTCAGGAAACTTTGTAACGTTCGATCGCATCCGGTGTGAATTCCACACCGTGACCGGGCGCGTCGGGGACATTGATGCAACCCTCGTGTACCGTAAAATCTTGCGTGAAATCATCTGGCGAGAAGAATTCCATGTATTCGACTATATAGCCTCTCGGGGTCGCGCCTACGAGGCTCACCGATAACTCATGGGCCAGATGACTGCTCAGGGAAATGTTGAAAGCATCCGCCAGATGCGCAATTTTGATGAATTCCGTCACCCCGCCGCAACGGCAAACGTCGGGCTGCAGAAACCCGACCGCGCGGCGCTCGCAAATTTCCCGGAATCCCCACCGCATATAAGCGTTCTCGCCCGCCGCGGTGGGCACCATGCTCTTCTCGGCCACTTCCGCGAGATCATCGACGCAATCGGCCAGTACGGGCTCTTCGAACCAGGCAACGCCGTATTCCGCCAGGACGGATGAAACTTCTACCGCCTCGCGCACGTTGTAGTTCTGGTTCGCATCGCAAAACAGGATGAAATCCTCTCCCATATTTTTTCTGAGATACTCCAGTCGCTCAGGGTCACGCGGCGTGCCGATTTTGAGTTTGTAGCCACTCATGCCAAGCGAGGCGGCTTCCTGTGCTTCTTCGAGCAATTCTGAATCAGGCAGCGTGTGCCAGCCGCCGCTGCCGTAAACCGGTACTCTTTGGCGAAACCCGCCCAGCAGGCGATTTAGCGGCAGCCTTGCGACTTTCGCCAAGATGTCCCAGCAGGCGATGTCCACGGCTGAAAGCGAGTATAGACCTAAGCCGCCGCGCGTCCTCGCCTTGTTCGGCGCCCACATGCGATTCCAAAGTGCTTCGGGGGCCAGTGCGTCTTGCCCGATTGCCAGTGGGGCCAATTCATTTTCGATGTATGGCAGCATGGCGGCGCCGCCCTCACCTCCCAGGCCCATCGTAAAACCCGTGCCGCTCGGGCCGTTTTCCGTATGCAGGTGCACCACGACAACATCAAGATGCGTATACACGCCGAGCGAACTTTGAAAGGTTTTCTTGAGGGGTACTTTGAGGGGTATCGCCTCGAGAGAGCGTATGGCTAATTTTGTCATTTCGTCTCCGCTATAAAAACTTCATGGAACGAATGCGCATCACCTGGTTCGTTCCGTCGGAATGCAAGAAACTGGTCACGTCTCTCATGTATTTCTCCATCGGCGCATCCGTCATGTAACCGGTGCCGCCCCAGACCTCCAGTGCGCGCGTGGCGATCCGATATGATGACTCGGACACGAAACACTTGGTCATGAAACCCATCTTGGGGTCATAGAGGCCTTTCTGGCCGGTCGTCCATGCGGCGTAGTGAAGCAATCGCCTGCTGGCCTCGTACTCGGCGAAACAATCCGCCAGCATGAAGCCTATCGCTTGATGTTCGATGATCGGCCTGCCTCCCTGAATCCGGTTCCGGGCATGTGCCAAGGCGTCTTCATAGGCCGCCCTGGCGGCGCCGAGTACGGTGGCGGCGGCCTCTATGTTCGAGCCGGGAAAGAACAGCCGGCGCGCTTGCGTGGCGCGGTTCACTTCCGAAACGCGGTTTTCTTCCGGGACTTTGCAATTCTCAAAGATGAGTTCGGCGTTCAGGGAAAGCCGTTGCCCCATTTTGTCGTGAATCTTTCCGTAGCGGAAACCTTCCATGTCCGGCGTGATGAGAAAATACGTCATTCCCTCTTCCACGCCTTTCGTCGTGTCCGTCCGCATGGCGACGATGCAGAGCTTGGCGATTCCGCCGTTGCTGATGTATCGCTTCTTCCCGTTGGCTATCCAGCCACCGCCGTCGCGCACGGCGGTCGTGCGCACGCCGGCGTCGGGGCTGTTGTAGGGAATGATGTTGTCCGATCCGCTGGTTTCCTCCGTCATCCCGACGGCCAGGTGAAATTGGTGGTCTTCCTGAAAGGATTTTTGGAACCGCGCCTTCTGTTCCTCATTCGCCAGTTTTTCGAACAGATGGGTGATCTTCCAGTCCTGATCGAGGGTGACGGCCGTGCCCATATCGCCCCAGGCGAGTTCTTCGCCCACGATGCACAGTGTGAGTATGTCGCACCCCGGCCCCCCCATATCCTTGGGAAGCGCCAGGGTTCGAAGGCCCAGCTTGCTCGCTTTCTCCAGCACCTCCCAGGGGAAACGCTTCATGGGGTCGGGTTCCCTGTCGAGCGCCGCGGCGACGGGGCGTATTTCCTGCGCGGCGAAGTCGTGCGCCGTTTTTTGAAGCTGCTCCTGCTCGGGAGTGAGTGAGAAGTCCATATCTTGCCCTCTGTTTAGAAGACCGCGCCGGGAGAGGAGAGCCCTCGGCGCTGCGTCCAGGTTGATTTGTAGTCGATGCGCCCCTGATAGTATCCCCTCGCACCTGCGCGCGCAATCGG
>WTGD01000096.1 GCA_011523725.1 Nitrospinota bacterium | reverse complement strand
CGATCATGTGTCCATGACCACGATGTGTAGATGTGATTTGGTCTTTAGGGGTCAGGTGGGCACATACCCCAGCGGCGACTGCTTCTTCGCCAATGTAAGCGTGGAGAAAACCTGGAAGTTCTCCCGCTTGGAACAGTTCAATGGAACGCTCCTCGAACCGTCGAATGCGGACCATCGTTTCGTAAATCCACAGGGCTTTAGCTTTTGTCAATCGAATCATGGATTTACCTCTTCATGGATGATTACGTCCCACCAGGGAACAACTTAATTTTTTGGCAAGGAAGCTCGCAGCGCTTCTTCGAGGATAATGCTAAACGGATTCGCCGTTTGTTATATTTCAAGATAATTTGTCCGCTCAGTCCGGCAAAATCTAGCACGTCGAATTTCTTCAAGCAAGAATGCCCTTGTGCTTTATAAAGAAGCTATTACACTTGCGCTTTCCTCTAATGGCGATTAAAGTACTTGTGATTTTGGCTGTTTAGTAAGTGGGTCAATTGATGGCCCATTTTTTTATTCAACCTCAGAATAGAGTTTGTGGTGACAACAGATGTTGATGGTCAAATATGGACCCTTACCCAAGAGGTAGTTTCTGAACTCGGGTATGAATTGGTTGACATTGAACTGACCGGTAACCGTAGTCAGCAATTGATTCGGGTATATATTGAAAAACCAGGAGGTATACTTCTCGCTGATTGCGTAGCCGTGAGTCGGGAACTCGGAAAACGTCTCGATGAAAAGGACGCTATTGAAAATTCTTATCGTCTGGAAATATCAAGTCCCGGTATTGAGAGGCCTCTACGAAAAATCCAGGATTATGAACGTTATGTTGGGTATCGGGTGCGGATACGCCTTAAAGGCGGGCTGAAGGGGAAGAGGAAAATTGTAGGTAAGTTGGACGAGGTTGCGGAGAATATTGTTCGTATAATTTCAAATAATGGCGAGAAGATTTCATTTTCACTGGCCGATATCGCAAAAGCGAACTTGGATGTGGATTGGGATATGGAATTTCAAGATCTGGGGCACAAAAAATAGAGTAAACTCAATCCATCAAAGAGGAGTAGTTTTGTGAGTCAAGAATTGATTGCGGTTCTGACGCAATTGGAACGCGAGCGAGGAGTCTCAAAAGATGTACTTCTCGACACCCTGAAAGTCGCGATGGCTTCAGCTGCGAAGAAGCAATACGGTTTGGGCAAGAATGTGGACGTATCATTTGATGAACAAACGGGTGAAATCGACGTCAAAGCGGCGAAAGAAGTCGTCAGGATCATTCAGAATCCCCAGAGTGAGATCCTTTTAGATGAAGCGCGCAAGGAAAATCCTGATATTCAGGTTGGGGATTTTCTTTCGCAAGGTGTCGAAACCGAGGGGTTGGGCAGAATAGCCGCACAAATCGCGAAGCAAGTGATATTACAGCGAGTGCGAGAGGCAGAGCGTGCGAATATTTACCAAGAATTCAAGGAACGCGAAGGCGATTTAATCACAGGGTCTGTCTCTCAAGTAGAGCGCGGGAATATTTATGTAGATATTGGGCGTACAGAGGCGATCCTCCCTCGTCGGGAGCAAATATTCAGAGAAGTTTACAAGCGTGGAGATCGTATCCGCGCCTATATCATGGAAGTGCGCGAAATAACAAAAGGTCCTCAAATCGTTCTCAGCAGAACGCATCCTGGTTTGCTGATTCGTCTATTTGAGATGGAAGTGCCCGAAATTTATGACGGGATTGTGGCAATAAAAGGTTGCGTCCGGGAGCCGAGTGGGCGTTCCAAAGTATCAGTTGTAAGTCATGAACGAGACATTGACCCCGTAGGTGCATGCGTAGGGACACGGGGTAGCCGCGTGCAATCGATTGTTCAAGAACTTAGGGGAGAGAAGATCGATATCATCTCTTGGAGTGACGACATACGCACCTATGCGGCAAATGCGCTCAGTCCTGCGAAAATACAGCACATTACTTTATTTGAAGACGAAGGCCGAATGGAGGTGTTGGTGCCAGACGACCAACTTTCCTTGGCGATTGGGAAAGGCGGCCAAAATGTTCGCTTGGCGGCAAAACTCCTGGGTTGGAAAATTGATCTGAAAGGCGAGGGCGAGTATCGACGCATTATTGCCGAGCAGGCATTTTCGAGCGAAGAGCGAGAAGAAAACGGTGTTGGTACGCAAGAGCAAGACGAGAGTATTCAGCCTACGGAAGCTGATGGGGACTCTTCCGGTGAATTGGTAGAACTAGAGCTTGTCGGTGAGAAAATGGCGCGACTTCTAGCGGACAATGGTTTTTCTACAATTTCGGCGATTAGCGCCGCTTCGACGGATGAATTGTGTGAGGTTCCAGGGATTGGCCCGAAGAGGGCCGAATTGCTAATCGAAGCTGCTCGAACTCATGAGAAATCCACTGGCTCGGGTTCCCATGAGGAATGATGAAGGAATGACTGTTTGCCGGATAGAACATGTATAGCTTGTCGGAATAAAGGAAATGGAAATGTTTTCTTTAGAATGGTAATCGGCCCAACCGGAGATATCGTTTGCGAGCTAGGAAGAAAATTGCCGGGAAGAGGGGCACATTGTTGTTTTGACATGACTTGCATTTCAAAGCTTATTTCTTCAAATCGCTTGGAAATTGCACTGAAAAGAAGGAATTTCAGGATCGATTCGGACGAATTGTTCCAGAATGTGAGAATGCTTCTTAGGCGAAACCTCGAAGGTATGTTGATTGCTGCTAAGAGAAAGGGGGTACTTACCTTTGGGAAAGAGGCAGTGGTTAAGAAGATAAAACTATCGATAGTGGGAAAACCGTTTGTTTCCAAAGATATATCACTCAAAAGTTTGACGAACTTGAAACGCATTTCGAAAGAATTTTATATACTGCCTTTTACCATGAATGAACTCGGGGGATTTTTTGATCGAAAACCGATTGGCGTGTTATTTATAGATGATGTTCTTCTTGTAAACAGCATCTGCTTGCGCTTAATACAGGAAAGAGCAATTAGTGATGGTTGAAACAAGATATGTCTGGGAGTTTAACTTAGATTTGCCCTGATTGGGCAATGGATGTGAATCATCTGTGGTGGAGGTTCTATGGCGAGCGTACGCGTATACCAACTGGCTAAAAATCTTGGATATGACAGTAGGACTTTTGTTGAGGAATTAGCCAGAGAGGGAATCGTAGTTAAAAGCCATATGAGTACAGTGGATGATGAAACAGCCGAACTGGTGATGGCGCTTTTTTCTCAAGAAGCACTTCAAGAGGAAAAAAAAGCTCCAGCAAGTAAGACTGAAAAAAAGGCTTCAACAAAAACAAAAGTTGAAAAGCCGAAAAAAGCAAGTGAGCCAGCCTCGGAAGATATAGAATCCCAAGAAGTACCAAAAGTCTCTCCCGCCGCTCAAGAAGCAGTAGTTCAGGCAACTGTCACATCAGAAGATGTCGTTGTTGACGAAAAGCCAAGCGCGGAAAAAGTCGAGGCTAGCGCGGAAGAACAAACAGTTTTAGACCAAGAACCCCCGTTATCTGCAGGTAAAGTCCTTACATCGACGCCAAGCCCGAAAGTTGCTCAGGATGTCGGCACAGAGAAACCATCTCGTCGCCATGGAGGGCGAGTACGTATTGCAGAGACAATTACGGTGAAAGAACTCGCAGAGAAAATTAACGTAAAGGCAACGGAAGTTATTAAGGAATTGATGAAAAAGGGCCAGATGACGACTATCAATCAAATGATAGATCACAATACGGCTACAGAGATATCCGAAACCTACGGCTATGAAGTTGAAATATCAAAAGACAATATTGAGGATCTCCTGATACAAGAAGAGGATAGGGAAGAAGATCTTGAGTCCAGATCTCCTGTCATAACGATTATGGGTCATGTTGATCATGGAAAAACGAGGCTTCTCGATGCCATCCGTAAAGCCAATGTGATGGAAGGCGAAGCAGGTGGGATCACTCAACATATTGGCGCCTATCGAGTCACTACGAACAAAGGGACGGCTGTATTCTTGGATACCCCTGGGCACGAAGCCTTTACAGCGATGAGAGCGCGGGGGGCGCAAGTGACCGATTTAGCTATCATCGTCGTTGCTGCGAATGAAGGCGTCATGCCCCAGACTCGGGAGGCGATCGATCATGCAAAAGCCGCTGGAGTTCCGATCATGGTGGCGATGAATAAAATGGACTTAGCTGACGCGAATCCCGACAGAGTAAAACAGCAACTTTCGACATTAGACTTAATCCCGGAAGATTGGGGTGGGGATACGGTTTATTCGGAAATTTCCGCAAAAGAGAATATCGGGATTGATGATCTTTTGGACCTTGCCATTCTGCAGGCTGAACTCATGGAATTGAAGGCCAACCCGAGCCGGCTCGCCAGCGGTGTTGTCGTGGAAGCAAAGCTGGATAGAGGGCGTGGTCCGGTAGCTACGGTTTTGGTTCAACGAGGTACTTTGAATGTGGGTGATAACTTCGTGGCCGGTAAATGGAGTGGCAAAGTTCGCGCCCTATTAGACGATCAAGGGAAAAAGTTGAAGTTCGCAGGGCCTTCTACGCCGATAGAAATTTTGGGATTCGCTGGTGTTCCCGAGGCTGGAGATACCTTTACGGTTTTAGAAGATGAGAAGATGACGAGAGAGATTAGCGCAAGACGTCAACAACGTGAACGCATGGCGGCGCTTATGGCTTCTGCGCGCGTTTCTTTGGAAAGTTTCATGGAGAGCGTAGAAGAAGGCCAGGTGAAACAACTGAGTTTAATCTTGAAGGCGGATGTGCAGGGAAGCATAGAAGCGTTGAAAGAATCCCTGGGCAAACTGGGGAATGAGGAAGTAGGAGTTAAGGTCCTGCATAGTGCGGTAGGTGGCATTACAGAAACCGACGTGATGCTTGCGGCTGCTTCGACAGCCGTAATCGTAGGTTTTAACGTTCGTCCTACGCCAGGAGCTAGAGAAGTCGCGAAACGTGAAAAAGTAGACATTCGATTATATTCGGTCATCTATGACGCAATCGATGAAATCAAGTCGGCTCTTGAGGGAATACTCGAACCCGTTCAGCGGGAAATAGTAAGAGGACACGCGGAAATCCGGGAGCTATTCCATGTTCCCAATGTGGGGACCATAGCGGGTTGTTATGTCACCGATGGAAACATCAACAGAAATTCGAGCGTGCGTCTCATCCGGGATAATGTGGTTATATATACAGGCGCAATTTCATCTTTGAGGCGATTCAAGGATGATGTAAACGAGGTTCAATCCGGTTATGAGTGTGGGATCGGAATCGAGAATTATAATGACATTAAGCACGGTGATATTATAGAACCGTATGTAACGGAAGAAGTATCTCGGACACTTTAGGTTGATTTATTTGGGTTTTTGTTGAAATCTTCACTCCATGCCTGTTGTTGGTCTTTTGAAAATCGATGTTCAGATACCTGAATGCCGTTCGCTCAAAGCAAAGCGTAAAATAGTTCAGTCGATCACAACACGCCTGCGTCAAAGGTTCAATGTATCTGTCGCTGAGGTTGATTTCCAGGATAAGTGGCAGAGGTGTCGTATCGGCGTAAGTGTCGTAAGCAATGACAGTCGATTTGTAGATAGCCAGCTTAGAAAGGTGCTGAATTCCCTCGAGGGCATGGGTTTAGTTGTTGTGTTGGATTTTGATATCGAGATTTTTTGAAATCTATGGAGAGCAATTGAAAACATGAATAATTCTCGCATGCTGCGCGTAGCGGAACTCATTCAATCCGAAATCGCGAATATGGTGATGCGGGATGTGAAGGATCCACGTGTACAGCATGTTGTGATTACTCGCGTAGAAGTGTCCCCGGATTTGAGGGTAGCGAAGGTCTACTTTAGCCGATACGGTGAAAAGCGAGGAAATGTTGAAGAGATGGAAGAAGGATTCAAGGGACTCGAACGTGCCGCTGGATTCTTGCAGAGGAAACTTGCCGAACGTTTGCAATTGAAAAGCACGCCCAGGCTGAAATTCTTCTTCGATCACAGTTTGGCTCACAGCGCCGAGATAGAACGCTTGTTATCCGATGTAAAGAGATGAGTTCGAGAAAGGGTTAGATGTTGGAAATATCGGGTGTTTTGAATCTGCAGAAAAAGCATGGTCCTACTTCACACGATATGGTTGATGAAGTGAGAAAGCTGCTTCCCGGAAAAACAAAAGTGGGGCATGCAGGCACACTTGACCCTATGGCCGAAGGAGTGTTGCCAATTTGTATTGGCCCTTCAACGAAATTGTTCTCATATTTTTTAGAGTGCAAGAAAACGTATCGGGCTGTCATGTTGTTTGGACGAATCACAGATACACAGGACATAACCGGAAAATTGTTGGCTGAATCTGAGCCTGGGGATATTACACTATCTCGAGCCCAAGAGCTTCTGAATGCAATGCTGGGCAAGACAAAGCAGATGCCCCCGATGTATTCTGCTTTGAAAGCGGATGGAAAGCGTCTGCATGAATTAGCGCGCGCTGGCAAGGAAATTGAAAGAGAGAAGCGATCTATCGAGGTATTTCGAATTAAGGCAATCGGTATAGATGGTCCCCAACTTACTTTTGATGTTACATGCTCTCGGGGAACGTATATTCGCTCCATTTGTCATGATGTTGGTGCCAACCAAGGATCCGGCGGATGTTTGCAAGCGCTCACGCGAACTGCTTTGGGCCCGTTTGAACTCGCGGATTCTGTTTCTCTCGGAGATGTCCAACGACATTCGAAAGAAAGCCGCCTTACAGATATTCTCATGAGTCCGGCACAGGCTCTCGCACATTTGCCTGCCATTTATGTACGGCCGAGAGCGGAAGTGCGGGTATTGAATGGCGCTGTCATCAGGTTCGAAGATGTTCGAGAAGTCGTTGATTTGCCAGCAAATACTCGTGTCCGTATGCTGAATGAACCAGGTGAGTTATTAGCAGTCGGAAAGTTGGTCCATGAGAATGAACGAAAGCGAAGCCAAGGGTTTGTGGCGCCTGAAAAAGTGTTTGTCGTCTAGATTCAAGAGAATATCCGCTCTGTATTTACATTGATAGAAAAGTCGTATAGAATCCGCCCGTTTTCAAGAAGTTACGCTAATGAAATTCAGCATGTCCAAAGAGCAGCAGTATAAGCAGTGGAGGAAGTGACAGAAATGCCCTTAGAAAAGGAGCGAAAATCGGAAGTTATCGGAAAATTTCGTACACATGACACCGATACTGGTTCACCAGAAGTGCAGGTAGCTATTCTGACCGAGCGTATTACCTACCTCACAGACCATTTCAAGACCCACAAGAAAGATCATCATTCCCGAAGAGGTCTATTGAAACTCGTGGGTCAGCGGCGTCGCCTCCTTGATTATCTGAAAGAGAAGGACATCAACCGCTACCGCACGATCATTCAGGATCTTGGCCTGCGTCGTTAGATGTGGGTCTTGCCTCAGAGGGAAGCAATCTAATGCCACCGTATCGTAAAGACATTTCTATCAACGGTTATACCCTTGCTTTCGAAACGGGCGAGATAGCCAAGCAAGCCGGTGGCGCTGTAATGATGCATTATGGTGAAACCAGTGTGCTGTGTACGGCTTGCGCTTCGCATTCTCCTCGTGAAGGGGTGGACTTTTTCCCGCTTACCGTTGACTACCGGGAATTTTTCTATGCAGCAGGCATTATTCCCGGCAATTTTTTCCGACGCGAAGCAAAACCCGGCGAGAGGGAAACATTGACTTGTCGTTTAATCGATAGGCCAATTCGTCCTCTCTTCCCGAAGGAATTTCAATGCGAGACGATGATTCAGGTTATGGTCATGTCCTACGATAAGTTGAACGATTCCGACATTTTGGCCATCAATGGCACCTCTGCCGCCCTCCACATTTCGGATATCCCTTTCGCCGGTCCTATCGGTGCGGTTCGCGTTGGACGGATTGATGGCGAAATTATTGTCAATCCGACGGTCGAACAACAAATTGACAGCGATCTGAATTGTGTCATGGCTGGAACTTCGGACGCGATAGTCATGGTGGAAGCAGGCAGTTTTGAAATTTCCGAAGACGTCTACATGGAAGCGTTTGAAAAAGGCCATTCCGTGATTAAAGAATTGTGCGTTTTGCAGGATGAACTAAGAGCGGAATGTGGAAAGACAAAACGCGCCATCGAACCTGAAGAAGAAGATGCTGAGCTAATGGGGAAGGTTCGAGAGATTGTCGTTCCAAAACTAAAAGCGGCTGCCGAGATTCACGACAAAGCAGGGCAATATGGTGCAATTGATGAGGCGAAAGATGCTGCATTCGATTCTCTTTGCACAGACGAAGAAGGGTCTCCCGGTAGAGGCGTTGTCTCTGAATATTTCGGGAAAATTGAAAAAGAAGTATTTCGTGGTTTGATTTTAGATGAGAGCAAACGCTCGGATGGGCGGGGGCTTCGTGATGTCAGGCCGATTACCATCAGAATGTCGCCCCTTGCCAGGCCTCACGGCAGTGCGCTGTTCACACGAGGTGAGACCCAGGCGTTGGTGACTGTAACGCTCGGCACGGCCTCAGAAGCGCAATTGATAGACTCGCTGGACGGGAAAGCCGACAGGACTTTCCTGCTGCACTATAATTTCCCCGGATTTAGCGTTGGTGAAGCGAAACCGAACCGTGGTCCCGGCCGCCGCGAAATTGGACATGGCGCGCTGGCTTCTCGCGCTGTACAGGCGATATTGCCTGAGCAGGAAGATTTTCCCTACACAATTCGGGTGGTTTCAGACATCACGGAAAGCAACGGCAGTTCATCCATGGCGAGCATCTGCGGCGCCAGCTTGGCCTTGATGAGCGCAGGCGTGCCTATCACATCTCCAGTGGCCGGCATTGCCATGGGTTTGATTAGTGAAGAATCGACTGGAAGAACGGCAATACTCACCGACATCCTGGGATTGGAAGATCATTTAGGCGATATGGACTTCAAGGTCGGTGGAACGCGACATGGCATTACTGCCCTTCAGATGGATATCAAGATAAAAGGGCTGCAATTGAGCCTTGTAAGAGAGGCCTTGGCGCAGGCCAACGATGCGAGGATGCATGTCCTGGATCAAATGGACAAGGTTATTTCCCGGCCAAGCGAAGAGATATCCCCTTATGCTCCGAGGATCATGACGATGCAGGTCTCCAAGGATCGCGTGAGAGATGTCATTGGGCCAGGTGGAAAAGTGATTCGTGGAATTGTCGAAGAGACGGGGGCGGATGTAGACATTGAGGATGATGGAACAATCTTCATCTCCTCCACCGATGAGGCGGCTGCCCTGAGGGCGATAGAGATCATCCGGGAACTGACGCAGGAGGCGGAGAAGGGCACGATTTACTATGGAACGGTCAGAAAAATCATGGATTTTGGAGCATTCGTCGAAATTTTCCCGGGGACGGATGGCCTTTGTCATATCAGCATGATTGCGAAGAAGAGAATCGGTGCCGTGAGTGATGTCCTGAAAGAAGGCCAGAAAGTTTTGGTGAAATGCATAGAAGTGGAAGGGAATGGGAGGATACGTCTCTCCATGAAAGATGTGACGGAAGAAGAGTTGCCCGAAGAATGGAAGCAATTCTATGCGCCCGTGACCTGATGAAACCAGATTTTGATGTATGAGCCGGTCTCCTTTTGGAGGCCGGTTTTTTTGGTTTGCTTTTATAGTAATACGGGTAGCGCATTTGTCGGTGCGTTTGTGGCCTAGGTAGCTCTTTACGAATATCCAGAGGGTCAAAATGAACAAAAAGTCGCTGGGTGTGGGTGTAGTAGGTTCTGGCAGAATTGGAACCTTGCGGGCAAATCTGGTTTCACATCACCCGTCTCTTGAATTTCTGGCAGTGTCCGACATCGATCAAGATAGAGCGAAAGATCTGGGAGAGCAAGTAGGCGCCCAACTCGCTACTGGTCGAAATGATGAAGTCATCGAACACCCGGAGGTCACGACTGTCATCGTTTCCACGCCCGAGCATGACCATGCCGATTCCATTATCCATGCCTTGGAATTGGGCAAGCCAGTGCTGGTGGAAAAGCCGATTTCCCTGACTTTGGAGGATGCCGACCGCATACTCTCGGTTGCCGAGAAGACGGGAACTGAACTCAGGGTAGGTTATGCACAACGGTTCAAACGCCGTTACCAGTTGGCGAAAGAGCAAATCACTCAGGGGAGGCTGGGGGAAATTCTCGCCGGCACGGGCCGAACCTGCAACACCCGCGCCCAGGGACTGCAGATTCTGAAACGCTCTCCTCATGCAACGCCTGTGCTCGACGTGCTCACGTATTGGGTGGATATGGCCTGCTGGTTCCTGGAAGGCCATCGACCAGTTGAAGTGGTCGCTCGCGGGAACGGGAAAATATACAAGGAACACGGCTATTCGGCGAACGATGTCACCTGGTCCATTGTCACGTTTGACAATGGGGCGGTAATGAATTTGGGCGTTTTTTACGCCCTGCCTGCGAAATACCCGGCACTGGGCCAAAGTGTGAGGATGGAGATTTACGGCACGGATGGCGTTTTGATGCTGGATGAAGACCACAAGGATGAGATGCTGTATACCGACAAGGGAATCCCGCACACCTATATTCCGGATCATCACATCAACACGGCGTTTTTGAGCAGCACCACTCCTGGTGACTGGGCGGCGGGTGATTATTGGGGTCCGCTGGGTGATGAAACCAGGAGTTGGCTGGATCATGTCATCAACGGGAGGCCGACAACCCATGCCACGGCTGAGGACGCGCGGCAAACCCTGGAAGTGACGATAGCGATGGAGTTGTCTTCCCAAACGGGAGAGGCGGTACGCTTGCCTTTGGGTGAAGGGCATTAAGAGGTCCGGGCGAACAGTAAAGTCCACCCGCACGCTTCAGATTCGGACTTCCCAGCACCGGATGAATCGATAATATCCGATGCTTGAGCTAGGCGTTTGCTTTTAGGGCGGAATAATCCTCCGTGTAGTTCGGGGCCGGGGTTGCTCCTTGTCCCTGGATAATGTGGATTTTGCCTTCGGTACGGTCGGCATTCCGGAAGCCGCGCTGGACACCGGTGGGCACCCAGCAGGCATCCCATGGCTCGAGAACGGCCTGGTGGATGCTCCCGCGCTCGTCGGCCCAATAGACGACCCACCTGCCTTCCAGCGCGATAAAAAGTTCCTCGCACGGGTGGTCATGCAGTGGCGCGCCGCGGCCGTTGCCGCATTCGACCATCGCGTACCCAATTTCTCCTTCGCTCAGGGAAGGCGGCGGGCCTTCATCCGTATCACCCGATACGCCACCGATATAGCGCCTGAGAGAACGAACTCCTTCCGGTAATTTCGCTTCGTGATAAACGCTCCAGTTGCGGGGACATTCTTCGTGACGGACCAGCTGGGTGGCCGGGTCATAGGCGGGTTGTTTGACGTAAGACTCGGTTCGAGCGTCATCCGGCAGGCCGTCCTGCAGCGATTCGGGGTAGACGGGATACTGGTAGTCGCCTTGGCCATGGATGAAATGAATAAACCCGTCATCTTTGCCGACATTTCTGAACCCGCGCATGATGCCGGAGGGCACGCGGATGAGGTCGTATTTGCCCAGAATGACGCTTTTGGGGGCTTTGGTTTCGAAATCTTCCCAGAAGATCTCGAATTCACCTTCCCAGACCATAAAAATCTCTTCATCCGGGTGATCGTGAAGCGGCGCGCCGTTTTGGGGGGGAGCCATGGCGATGCCGCAGGTAAACTCCCATCCGGGAAGGGGGGAACGGAGATTTTGACCGGAAATACCGCCGATGTATCGGTAGATCGCACGGTGGTTCCCCTCGGCATGCGATTCGTGATATTCGCCCCAATCGGGCATCATCTCGCCAAATCGAATGACGGTAACGGGCGCCACGGTTGTTTTGGGCCTGAGAGTTTGCTGGTTTGAATTATTGGAAGTGTTCATTCTTGGTTCTCCTCGACAGTGAGAATTACCATCTCTCCAACTCCGCATTTGCTCGTATTTGCCGTAAATGGTGAACAAGATGAATATGGTATCACCACCATAGGAGTATTGCTACACTCGTATTTCGGGAGAGTTTTGTGGAACAGTTCATCGTCTAAATACTTAATCCTGTAAACGAGAGTAAAGTTATTGAAATTAGGGAGTAACGTATGATTCTGAAATTTAGCGTATTCGCAATCATTTTCGTGGTTTTTGGGGTTCTCCCGTTTCCTGCATATGCGCAATCAGCGGATATCGCCCTGGTGAACGGGAAAATATTAACCGTCGATGCGGATTTTTCTGTTCAGCAGGCAGTAGCTGTCCAAGGTGAACGCGTCTTATCAATAGGGGGAAATTCTCAGATAAAGCAACTTATAGACTCCAGCACGAAAGTCATTGATCTGCAAGGCAAAACGCTGATTCCAGGCCTGATAGACAACCACGTGCACTTCATCCGTCATGCGTTGCGCTGGGATCATGAAGCAAGAATCGACGGCGTTACTTCGCGCAAAAAAGCGCTGGCCGTCATTGCCGCCAAGGCGAAATCGCTCAAGCCCGGAGAGTGGGTGCTCATCCTTGGCGGGTGGAGCCCCGGGCAATTCCGGGACAAGCCGGGGTTGTTCACGAAAGCGGAGTTGGACCTGGCTTCCCCCAATAATCCGGTTTTCATCCAGCAATCATACCGGTTCATGATTCTGAACAGCCTTGCCCTGAAGAAGACGGGCATCGATGAGAATTTTGATGCTCCGAGAGGCTGGCGGGTAGCCAGAAACGAGTCCGGCGCTCCCACGGGCGTTATTCGCGGCCGCCGGGCCATTTTTAGGTTCTGGCGGCGTGAACTGCCGGAAGTTACAGACGATAAAACCGTGTCAGGCCTCAAGAAGCTGATGGCGGACTTTAACCGCGCCGGCGTGACGAGTGTATTCGAATTAGGCGGCGGCGGGGTTCGCGATGCGACTTACGAGATGATCAGGAGAAGATTGGCTGATAACGATGGCCTCAGCTTAAGGATATTTCACACGCCCCGCTTCCGGGTCCGTACTCCGGAGGCCAACAAGAGCGTGATAGAGAGGATTCGGAACTCCCGCCCGGATAAATCCGCGAAGATGATGGGCAATATCGCGCTTGGGGAGCACATGTATGCGCCTCTCCACGATTCGGCGTTCCGGCCCTCCCGGTTCCCGGATGAGGATTATGCTGAATTTGCAAAAGTTTCCGAGGCGGCCGCGGATGGGGGATGGACGATTCACGAACATGCCTTTCGCAATACCACGATTACGCGGTATCTGGACATATTCGAGAAGATAAATCAGAAAAAGAACATAACGAACCTTCGCTGGTCGATTCATCACGCGGATTTCATCTCGAAGAGAAATATCGAGCGCGCGAGAGCGCTCGGGATGACTTTCGCCCTGCACAGCAAAATGACGATTCTGGGGTCCACGCTGAGGCGGCGATACGGAGACCGCGCGCTCTCACTGCCGCCGCTTCGGACGGTTCAAAACAGCGGGGCCATTTGGGGGCTCGGCACGGATGCCGGCGTCGTCGCTCCTTATCCGCCGATGCTCTCTCTGTGGTGGGCCGTGACTGGCATGGATTTGGGCGGGGAGAGGGCGCTTTCGAAGACAGAAACCGTTTCCAGGAAAGACGCGCTTATCGCCCACACGCGCTCGAACGCATACCTGTTTTTCAAGGAAAACGAGCTGGGTTCCATCGAAAAGGGCAAATTCGCGGATCTCGTCGTGCTCGACCGCGATTACATGACTGTACCCGAAGATCGAATCAAGGATATCGAGCCATTGCTCACCATGGTCGGCGGGAAAATCGTTTTCCGATCGGGGATATGAAACCGAGAGATACTCTGTATCTGTTTGAGTATTGGTCAATTACGCTTCCGTCCTTCAATAATGAAAAATCGAATTTGACGGCAAGAATCGGATAGAAGACTCCCGGCGCTGCGGTTACATTATGGATGAATGTGTAACTGCTCATGTCTTTTGGGAGGCGGGAAAATGAACACGAAAGCTCAGTGGGAAGCGATTCTAAGGCGCGACGCGAGTGCGGATGGGCGTTTCGTGTACGCCGTCCGTTCCACCGGAATCTATTGCCGGCCCTCGTGCGCGAGCCGAAAGCCTAAGAAAAGCAACGTGTTGATGTTCGAGTTCCCCGAAATGGCCGAGGCGCGCGGGTTCAGGCCCTGTCTCAGGTGTGCTCCGCAGGATGCGGGCTACGATCCACGGCTGGAGAAGGTGAGAAAAGCCGTTCGCCATATCGAAGACCACGCGGATGAAAGCCCGACGCTCGCCGTGCTGGGGCGGAGCGTGGGCGCAAGCCCCCATCACTTGCAGCGCACCTTCAAGGCGGCCCTGGGCGTTACGCCCCGCCAATATCTGGAGTCTCTTAAGGCGCAGAAATACAAGGAATTACTTAAAAACGGGCGCGACCTGGCGGGTGCCGGCTACGAGGCCGGGTACGGCTCGAGCAGGGGGGTCTACGAGGGGGCCTCGCGCTATCTGGGCATGACGCCCGCCGCGTACAAGAAAGGCGGGGAGGGCGTTTCGATACGCTACGGAATCACTGCTTGCAGGCTGGGCAGGCTGCTTGTGGCGGCTACCGATAAGGGTGTCTGTCGCGTGAGCATCGGAGAGCGGGTGGGCGAACTCGTTTCAGATCTGGAAAGCGAGTATCCTCATGCGACTCTGAAACGTAGCGATAGTGAGTTAAAGGATCACTTGAGTATCGTCGCGCGTCTCGCCGAGGGCGAACCGGCCTCCGGGTCCTTGCCGCTCGACGTGCGCGCGAGCGCCTTTCAGTGCCGCGTCTGGGAGAGGCTCAAAGGCATTTCTCCAGGAAATACAATGACATACAAAGAAATTGCCGAGGACTTGGGGCTTCCCAAAGGCGCGCGGGCCGTCGGGCGCGCATGCGCCGAAAACCCGGTGGCGCTGCTGGTTCCCTGCCACCGCGTGGTGCGGGGAGACGGCGCCCTCGCGGGCTATCGCTGGGGGGTGGAGCGCAAGAGGAAACTCCTGGATATGGAGAAGAAACATAAGTAATATCAAATGTTTATGGGAAGAAGCGTATCATCCGCAGGAGCGGAACCCGGAGCGACGGACGGCGTCCGGCTCGGTGCGCATTTGCCCGCATTTGCCATCGTGCGCGCGCTTCCCGGTCCATGATATCCTCATGAAGTTTCAGCGGGAGGGAGGTTTCAGCCCGCGCATTACCCCGCAACTCCCCGCAATTCCCCTCGATAATTTACTGAAATTTATCGAAAAACCCCGTGAATTTATCGATATTTATCGAATTTTACGGAAA
>WTGD01000315.1 GCA_011523725.1 Nitrospinota bacterium | reverse complement strand
AGTGAAATTCGGTGCGCTCCTTCTGTGACCTTTTTCAACAACCCCCCCAAGGCCGGATTGACAAGAATCCGGCGCGAAGCCTACAAAGAGACCCACGCGCGAACACTTTGGAGACGAGCAACAGCCCTTCTTCGAAGAATTTTCATACCGGAAATGCGGTCTGAAACTGAATGAATCCAAGCGGGGAAACGCGCCTCGCTCATGAAGAATGACAGGAGAATTCCATGAAGGTGAATAGAGTGGGCGTCGTCGGTCTGGGAACGATGGGTTCGAACATCGCCATCGTATGCGCCCGGGGCGGCAAGGAGACGGTCGTGTTCGAGGCGGACGCGCAGGCCATGGAGGCCGGCATGGGCCGGGTGCGCGCTTTCCTGGACTCAGGCGTGGAGAAGGGCAAGACCTCTCCCGAGGAGAGGGACGCGATGCTGGGCCGGATCCACGAGGCCGGATCGCTCTCGGGGTTCGGGGATTGCGACCTGGTGATCGAGGCCATCACCGAGGACCGCGAGGAGAAGAACAAGCTGCTCACGAGCCTGAACGCCGTGCTCGGCGAAAGTGCCATCATCGCGTCCAACACGAGCACGCTCTCCATCTCCCACATGGGGGCGGCGTCGGGGCGGCCCGCCCAGACCATCGGCACCCATTTCTGCCTGCCGGCCGCGCTCAACAGGCTCGTGGAAGTCGCCCCCGGCCTCTTAACGAGCGATGAGACGACAGCCGCGACGACCGCCTTCCTGGAAGAGGTCGGGCAGACGCCCGTGACGGTCAAGGACTGGCCCGGCTTCGTGATCAACTACTTCCTCGTGGCGTTCCAGAACGACTGCATCCGCCTGATCGAATCGGGCTACACGAACCCGGCGGACCTGGACGCGGGCGTACGGCTCGGCCTGGGCTACAGGATGGGCCCCATGCGCCTGCTCGACATCGAGGGGCTCGACATCCACCGTACGGTCTCGCTCTCGATGTACGAACAACTGAAGGACCCGCGCTACATTCCCCCGCCGCTGGTGGACCGCATGATCGACGCAGGGCACCTGGGTACCAAGACGGGACGAGGGTTCTACACCTACAAGTCCGCGGGCGTGTTCGGCGTCGCGGAACCCGAAGAAGATATGGCGCACGAGCGCGATCTCTCCCGGGGGCAGCCCATCGCGGACGCGGTGAAGAAAGTCGGCGTGGTCGGCCTGGGCGCCATGGGGTCCGGCATCGCGCAAGTCTGCATCACCGCGGGACTCGACGTAACCGGCGTCGAGGTGAACGCAGACGCGCTCGAAGCGGGCCTCACCCGCATCCGCCGGAACCTGGACGGCGCGGTCAAGCGCGGCAAGATGGACGAGGTCCAAAAAGAGGCGACGCTGGCGCGCCTCGGCGGTTCGACGGATCTCGGCGATCTCGCGGACTGCGACCTCATCATCGAGGTGATCGTCGAGAACTTGGACGCCAAGCTCGAACTCTTCGAGAAGCTGGGAGAGATCGCGAAGGAAGGCGCCGTCATCGCGTCGAACACTTCGTGCCTGTCGGTGACCGCCATGGCGGCGAAGACGAAAACGCCTGAGCGCGTGGTGGGCCTTCACTTCTTCAACCCGCCCTACGCGATGCGGCTCGTCGAGGTGATCGAGGCCGTCCAGACGGCGCCCGAGATCACCGAGTTCGGTATCGCGTTCTGCCGCCGCATCGGCAAGACGCCGATTCCCGTCAAGGACAGGCCGGGATTCCTGGTGAACCGCCTGCTCGTGCCCTACCTCAACCACGCCGCCCATGCGTATGACGAGGGCCTCGCGGACAGGGAGAGCATGGACAAGGCCATCAGCATGGGCCTCGGCCACCCGATGGGGCCGCTCACGCTCATCGACCTCGTCGGCGCGGACGTGCAGACCTTCGTCGCCGATTCGATGGCCGAGGAGCTGGGCGAGGCGAGGTTCTACGCGCCGCCCATCCTGCGGCGGATGACCTCGGCGGGCTGGCTCGGCAGAAAGACGGGCAAGGGATTCTATGACTACGAATAGGCGCATTCTTTAGCCGCCCCGGAACCAACGATGCGCATCGCCGCCGCGCCCATCATCCCGGAAGAGAAGCGATGAGCCGCGCGTTCGCAAAGCCCGTCGTCGTGGTGAGCAAGTGCCTGGAGTTCGAGGCGTGCCGCTACAACGGCGAGCGGATTTCATCTTCTTTCATCGAAAGACTCGAACCCCACGTCCGCTTCCGGCCAATCTGCCCCGAGGTGGAGATCGGCTTGGGCACGCCGAGGGACCCGATACGAATCTACCTGCAAGGCGAACGGAAGGCCCTCTACCAGCCCGCCACGCGCAGACACTTAACCAGGAAGATGAACGCCTTCTCCAGGCGGTATCTGGAAGGCCTCGAAGAAGTCGACGGCTTCATCCTCAAGGCGAAATCGCCGTCTTGCGCGATCACCGACGCCAGGATTTTTCCCTCCCCCGCATCGGGCGAACACGCCGCCCTGGGGCCGGGCCTGTTCGCAGGCGCCGCCCTCGAAGCGTTCGGCTCCGCTGCGTTCGCCGACGAAACCGGATTGAACGATGCAGACGTTCGCTCGGTTTTCCTCACTAGAAT
>WTGD01000182.1 GCA_011523725.1 Nitrospinota bacterium | reverse complement strand
TCCTTCACCAGATTCCCGGCATGGATGCGGGACGTGAGGTCTTTCGTGACGCCGGCGGCGATGGCCACCTTCCCGTCCGTTACGGCGGCGACCACCGCGACGCCGCTTTTCAGCTTGCCCTTCGCCGCATCGATGATTCCGCGCAAATCGCCCGCATGCAGGCCGTCGCGCCTCATGGCGATGAGCTTGACGCCCGAAATTTCCTTTGCTTCCGAAGCCAGATCGCCCATCTCGTCGCGCGATTGCCTGTCACGCGAATCCTTGAGTTCACGCTCGAGCGTCTTCACACGATCGAGCAGGCGCCTCACCCGCTCGGCCTCCTCCAAGGGCGCCGCCCTGGTGAGTTCCCCGATTTCAGTCAGAACGTGTTGTTCCTTGCGCGCTTGTAAGAGCGCGCCCTCTCCCGTCAAGGCTTCGATGCGCCTCACACCGGCAGCCACGCTGCCCTCGTGCAAGATCCGGAAAAACCCGATGTCGCCCACGGCGCGCGCGTGCGTGCCCCCGCAAAGCTCCATGCTGAAATCCCCCACGGAGACGACCCGCACGTCCTCACCATAACGCTCGCCGAAGAGCGCCGTCGCCCCTGCGGCCAGCGCATCGTCTATCGACATGTGGCGCGTCTCCACGCTCGCGTTCTCGCGAATGCGCTCGTTCACGATGTCCTCCACCCTTTCGCGTTCGCGCGACGTCATCGCCGCGAAATGGGTGTAGTCGAACCGAAGTCTTTCGGGCGAGAGGTGAGAACCCGCCTGTTTCACATGATCACCCAGAACCTGGCGCAGCGCGTATTGAAGCAGGTGGGTGGCCGAGTGGTTGCGCCTTAATAAATCGCGCTTTTCCACATCGATACGCGCGGTAAGACTTTGTCCCTTCTTCAAGGTTCCGTCCGTCACCTTGACGTGATGGACGTACACGTCGGGGAGCGGCTTTTGCGTATCGAGCACGACGGCAGCGCCATCGGGCCAGGAGAACCCGCCCCTGTCGCCTTCCTGTCCGCCCGCTTCGCCGTAAAACGGCGTCTTGTCGAGAACGATGCGCGCTTCGGTTCCCGCGCCGGCTTCATCACGAAGTTCTCCGTCCACGATGAGGGCACAAGCGCAGGCTTCTTCCTCATCGTGATCATAACCGGTGAATTCGCTTGCGCCGGCCTCATCGCGCACCTGATGCCAGATTTCATCGACGGCGGCCTCGCCCGAACCCTTCCAGTGGGCGCGGGCGCGCTCGCGCTGCTGCTCCATCGCCTCGTCGAACCCGCCCTGATCTATTTCGAGGCCATGGAACGCCGCCGTTTCCACCGCCAGATCCCACGGATAGCCATAGGTGTCGAGCAGGGTGAATACCTCCCCGCCCGGAACGGTGGTGCTGCCCGATGACTTCACCTCCTCGGCGAGCGCGTCCATGCGCGGCTGGCCCTGCGCGAGGGTGTTGGCGAACCTCTCCTCTTCGGCCAGCGTGACGCGGGAGATGTAGCTCAGGCTCTCCCTCAGTTCAGGGAACGCATCGCCCATCATGTCGGCCACCACGCCTGCGGTCTGATGCAGGAACGGCCCCTCGATGCCCAGCATCCTGCCGTGGCGCAAGGCCCGCCTCGCCACGCGCCTGAGCACGTAGCCCCGGCCCTCGTTGCTGGGCAGAACGCCGTCCGCCACGAGGAAGCTGACCGCGCGGACGTGGTCCGCGATGACGCGGAACGAGACGTCGTTCGGTCCGTCGCCGCCGGTGTATTCCTTGCCGCAGCGTTCCTCGACCGAATGAATGAGCGGCATCAAGAGGTCGGTGTGATAATTGCTGTCTTCTTTCTGCACCACTGCCGCGAGGCGCTCCAGCCCCATTCCCGTATCGACGGAGGGCTTGGGCAGCGGTTCCATCTTGCCCGAGGCCTCCCGGTTGAACTGCATGAACACCAGGTTCCAAAGTTCGAGGTAGCGATCTCCGTCCTCGTCCTCGTGTCCGCTGCCCGGCGGCGCGCCGACGATGTGGTCCCCCTGATCGTAAATCAGCTCCGAGCAGGGGCCGCAGGGTCCGGTGTCCCCCATCGCCCAGAAGTTGTCCTTCTCATCCATGCGGACGATGCGCTCGGGCGGAACGCCCACGAGCCGCTCCCAAAGCTCCGCCGCTTCGTCGTCTTCCCTGAAGACGGTGATCCACATGCGATCTCCATCGAGACCCACGCGATTCACGAGAAACTCCCAGCCGAACTCGATTGCCTTTTCCTTGAAATACTGGCCGAAGGAGAAGTTGCCCAGCATCTCGAAAAACGTGTGGTGCCGGGCCGTCCGGCCGACGTTTTCGAGGTCGTTGTGCTTGCCGCTCACGCGGAGGCATTTCTGGGAAGTCACCGCCCGGGAGTAGTCGCGCTTCTCCAGACCCGTGAACACGTCCTTGAACTGGACCATGCCGGCGTTGGTGAACAACAAGGTGGGGTCGTTCATGGGCACCAGGCTGGAACTGCGGACGATTCTGTGCGCCTCGTCGGCGAAAAATTCGAGAAATTGTTGGCGGACTTCATTGCCCTTCATATATTGATTTCTCCAAATGACGCACCTGATGCGAAAAATTCAGCGGCAAGATACGTCCTGTCCGCTTTAGACGGCGACGTCTTGTTGATACAGGCCGAAAACCTCGCGCAGGGTGTCCGCGATTTCTCCGACCGTGGCCTCGGCCTTCACCGCCCTCAGGATGTAGGGCAGAAGGTTGTCATCGCTCCTGGCCGCGTGGCTCAAGGCGTCGAGCGCCTCGCTCGTACGATCGGCGTGGCGCCGTATCCTGAGCGAGGCGACGCGCTCTTTTTGCTCTCCCTCGACCTCGGGGCGAATCTGGAGCGTCGAGATGCGCGACTCTTCTTCCTGTTCATAGCGGTTCACGCCGACGACGACCATCTCCCCCTCATCCACGAGGCGCTGGTAGGCATAGGCGCTCTCCTGAATCTGGCGCTGCACCCATCCTGTCTCGATGGCGTGGAGCATGCCGCCGGAATCGTCGATTTGCTGAATGATTTCCTCGGCGCGGGAGGCAATCTCCGACGTCAGGGCCTCGATGGCGTACGCCCCGCCGCACGGGTCCGCCACGTTCGGCACGTTCGATTCCTCGGCGATTATCTGCTGGGTTCTGAGCGCGAGCCTCGCCGCATCCTCCGTGGGCAGGGAAAGCGCCTCGTCCATCGAATTCGTGTGAAGCGACTGCGTGCCCCCCAGCACGGCGGCCATCGCCTGAAGGGCGACGCGCACGACGTTGTTCTTCGGCTGCTGCGCGGTCAGCGCGCTGCCGGCGGTCTGGGAGTGAAACCGCAGCATGCAGGCTTTCTCGGAGCGCGCCCCGAAGCGCTCGCGCATGACCCGCGCCCAAAGTCTGCGCGCGGCGCGGAACTTTGCGATCTCCTCCAGAAAGTGATTGTGGACGTTGAAGAAAAAAGATATCTGTGAAGCGAGTTCATCCACGTTCAGGCCCGCGGCCACCGCGGCCTCCACGTAGGTGATGGCGTTCGCGAGCGTGAAGGCGACCTCCTGAACGGCGGTAGAGCCCGCCTCGCGGATGTGGTAGCCGCTGATCGATATGGCGTTCCACTTCGGAACCCTGTCCTTGCAAAACTCCATGGTGTCGGTGATGAGGCGAAGGCTCGCCTCGGGCGGATATATGTAGGTCCCGCGCGCGATGTATTCCTTCAAAATGTCGTTCTGCACGGTTCCCCGGAGCGCCTCGGAGGGAATGCCGTGCTTCTCGGCTACCGCGACGTAGAGGGCCAGCAAAATGGGGGCGGTGGCGTTGATGGTCATCGACGTGGAAATCTTGTCCAGCGGGATGTCCTCGAGCAGAACCTCCATGTCCTCGATGGAGGCGATGGACACCCCCACGCGGCCGACTTCGCCATATACCAAAGGATGATCCGGGTCGTAGCCGATCTGGGTGGGCAGATCGAACGCCACGGAAATCCCCATCTGCCCGTGATCGAGGAGGTAGCGATAGCGGTGGTTGCTCTCCCGCGCGCTGCCGAAACCGGCGTATTGGCGCATCGTCCAGAGCCGGCCCCGGTACATGTTCTCGTAGATGCCGCGCGTGTAGGGATGCGCACCCGTCTTCTCACCAGGGGTTTCCGGGTCCACCTCACCCGGACCGAAATACGCCGGAAGCGTAACTCCTGAAAGGGTGGCTCTGCCCCCCTCCTCCGCAGGTTCGCTCCAGGCCCTTTGGGCCGTGGCGATGCTCGGCTCGCTCATCGTGAGAAACCTCCGCAAAACGAGAATCCGAATGACGCCTTGGTCTCAAAAAAGAAAACAAAATACCATATTCGCGCGCCATCAGGCCAGCTAGCGGCGAATGGCAAGGCCATCACGGGGAGCGATATCCGCCGCGCCGGGCGCCCGGCATTCCGAGGATTTCTCCCGAATTTCAAAATCGGGCGATTCGAGCTACAATTTTCTCATGACTACCTATCGCCTGCCCCTGTTCCCGCTTCAAGTCGTGCTCTTGCCGGGTCAGCGACTGCCCCTGCATATCTTCGAGGAACGCTACAAGATCATGATCGGCGAGTGCATCGAGGACGACGCGCCCTTCGGGATTGTTCTGGTGGGGAAAGGCGGTATCCACAAAATCGGCTGCGCGGCCCGCATCACCCAGGTGCTCGAAAAGTTTCCCGACGGCAGGATGAACATCCTCACCCAAGGCGGGCAGCGCTTCGAGGTTTTCCGCGTCTATGACTCTCGGCCCTATTTCGAGGGAGAGGTGGGCGATTTTCATGACGAGGAAGACGAGGATCCCACGGAATTATGCCGAATGGTGTGGGACGCTCTTGAAAAAAGCGGTTCAGCGCCCCGGAATTTGCCCGATGAATTGCTGGAAGACCCGTTCCATCTCTCTTTCGCCGTGGCCGAGGCGCTCAGGCTGCCGCTTCGCGAAAAACAGGCCTTCCTTGGGTCGCGCTCTCTCGAATGGCGCCTGAAGCGACTGCTCGCGTTCCTCGGAAAGGACAAACCCTCCGAATTCTCCATCACCGACTACGAGAAGTCCGCTCACAGAAACGGACACTGAAGCCTCACCGGGATGAATCGAAAGCAGGCGAAGCCGCTAGCGCTCTCCCTCCAGCACCTGGACGCGCTCGATGGAAAGGGCCTTTCCGGTATCCGGGGCTATCTCGACGAGCGCGCCGTTGAGCTGTCCTTCTCCTCCCGCCACCTCGAAGCGGCGCGGAAGCCCCGAAATGAATTTATCCAGAACAACCTCCGTCTTCATGCCGATGATGGAATTGCGCGGCCCCGTCATGCCGACGTCGGTGATGAAGGCCGTCCCCTGGGGCAGCACCCGCTCGTCCGCCGTCTGGATGTGGGTGTGCGTGCCGAATACGGCGCTCACGCGGCCGTCGAGATGCCAGCCCATGGCCACCTTCTCGCTCGTGGCCTCCGCGTGAAAATCGACCATGATCATCTTCGTCTCTTGTCCCACCCGCCTGATGAGATCATCGGCTTCCCGGAAAGGACACTCGATGGGCGGCATGAAGACGCGGCCCATGAGGTTTAACACGGCGAGGCGTCCTTTTCCGGATTCCAGGATGAAGACACCCTTGCCCGGCGTCCGGGGAGGGTAGTTCCCGGGCCGGAGCAGCCGGGGTTCGCGCAAGATGAAATCGGCCGTCTCCTTGCGGTTCCAGATGTGATTCCCCGAGGTGATGACGTCCGCGCCCGCATCGAGCAATTCATCGACGTGCGCATTGTTGATCCCGAAACCGCCGGCCGCGTTCTCCCCGTTGATGACGCACACGTCCACCCCGTGTTTTTGCTTGAGCGCACTCAGGTGGGCGCGGGCCATCCGGCGGCCCACTTTTCCCGTGACGTCCCCGACGAACAGCAGCCTCAAGACGACCTCAACGCGCAGTGGCCACGTGGCGGGTTTCACGAATGACGGTGACGAGTATCTCGCCCGGATACGTGCGTTCGCTCTCGATTCTCTTGGCGATGTCGCGCGCCAGGAAGGTGGCCTGCGAGTCGGTGACCTCCTCGGGCAGGACGGACACGCGAATCTCCCGCCCCGCCTGAATGGCGAAGCACTTCTCCACGCCGTTGAAAGATTCGGCGATCTTCTCGAGCGCTTCGAGGCGCTTGATGTAGCTCTCCACCATCTCGCGCCGCGCCCCCGGCCGGGCGGCGGAGAGCGTATCGGCCGCCTTCACCAGGACGGATTCGATGCAATTCGCCTCCTCGTCCTCATGATGGGAGACGATGGCGTTCAAGACCTCGGGCGGTTCGTTGTAGCGCTTGGCGATGTCGTAACCTATCTGGACGTGGGAGCCCTCGACCTCGTGCGTCGCCGCCTTGCCGATGTCGTGAAACAAGCCCGCGCGCTTGGCCATCGTGGGGTCGATGCGCAACTCATCTGCGAGCATTCCGGACAGATAGGCCACTTCCTTCGAGTGCATGAGCGCGTTCTGGCTGTAGCTCGTGCGGTATTTGAGCCGCCCCAGCATGTTCACGAGTTCGGGATGCACGTCGCCGACTCCGAGCTCCATTACAGCCTCCTCGCCCGCCCGGCGTATCTGCGAATCGAGGTCTTTTTTCGTCTTGTTGACGATGTCCTCGATTCTCCCCGGGTGGATTCTCCCGTCCTGCACGAGCGCTTCGAGCGCCAGCCGCGCCGTCTCGCGGCGCACCTTGTCGAAGCCCGAGACGACGACGGCCTCCGGCGTATCGTCGATGATCACGTCCACGCCGGTCGCCATCTCGAGGGCGCGTATGTTGCGCCCCTCGCGGCCGATGATGCGGCCTTTCATCTCATCGGTCGGCAAATCCACCACGCTCACCAGGTTTTCCGCCACGTGTTCGGAGGAGAAGCGCTCCACGGCCAGGGCGAGCGCCTGTCTCGCATCGGCTTCCACGGTGTTCCTGGCCCGGCGTTCGAGGCGCTGGACCTCGGCGGCGATGTCCTGTTTCGCCTCCTCCATGAAGCGATCCTTGAGTTCTTGCTTCGCGTTCTCGACGCTGAGACCCGAAATTTCCTCGAGCTTTTTGATTTCCTCTTCCTGGAGTTGCTTGTAGCGCGCCTCCTCGCGCTTGAGTTCCTGCTCCTTCACGCTCAATTCGCCCTCGCGGCGCTCGACCGCCGCTTCCTTGCCGTCGAGGCTCTCGCGGCGCCTGTCCAGCATTTCTTCGCGCTGGTTCACCCTTTGCTCGAGCTTTTGAAGCTCATCCACGCGGGATTTGTTCTCCCGCTCGATGCGTTCTCTTTCCTGCAGCAATTCCGCCTTGTGTGCGACTTGGGATTCCTGAATCTTCTGCGCGACTTCCTTGGCCGCGCTCTCGTTCGCCTGCTGAACCCGCTTCTCGGCGTCCGCCTCCCGGCGGGCCACCGCCTCTTCATGCCGGCGCTTCATCGCCCGCATGCGCAACAACAACGCCACACACACGACGGCAACTGCAACAACGGCTACGGCTATCTGCAACAAAACCACGTTATCCATATTCGCCTCCTAGGGCATATATTCACGTGGGAGGCAACGCAGCGCCCCCCGATCGGTTATCACCCAATCAACGCCGACATCCCAGGCGTCATGCTTCCAGGATTCACCGACGAGCAACTGAAACGCATAACAAGCGCCCACAAGAAGAGGGCCGGACCCGTCCAGGCCGCCGCGGCGCTCCTGAAACGTGCGATCGTAGAATCCCCCGCCGGTTCCCAGCCGGCCGCCATACAGGTCGAACGCAAGGCCGGGGATCACGACCGCATCGAGTTCATTCACATTCAGGGCTGGAATATCGCGAACAGGTTCTGGAATTCGAAGCGTGCCAGGCTGAAGCTCCGCCTCGGGATGATTTACCGGACAGAAGTGCAAAACATCTTTCCCCACCCGGGGGAAGCAATATGTCCTTTTCGCATCGCTGCCTTCACTCCAGAGCGACGAGAAGTCCATCTCACCGCGAACCGCCGCATATATCCCCACCCTGCGCGCGCCCATGAAAACCAGAAAAGCATCCAGGCGCCGTCCCGCCAGGCGGCTCAACGCGCCGGCCTCGGCAGGGGGGAATTGTGCTCTCATCTCCTTCATCTTCAGCCGAACGCCGCGTTTCTCCATGTCTGATTCGGCCATGAACCCTCTTTCAACGCCACACCCGAGTCTTCATGAGCAGGAGCGGAAATCTTTCTCCCGGACTCGAGGTCCATATCAGTAATGACCCCGCCTTGTGCCGTGTGAGGTTCGCTTTGAACCCAGCTTTCGCCAGGTGGGCGTCCACGTCCATGGCTTTAGGCCGAACTCCCCGAGAGGAATAGCTCACCACCCTGGGTCAGGACTCCCGGTACATTAGTACTGGGTCAAAATGCTTTCCCCCATCACGAACACGGCAGGGTCAAAGCAAAAGAGCATTATGACACTAAAAATTGGGGATGAATACCGGGAAAAGCTACTGCGTGGAGAAAACGATTGCTCAGCCCGCTTTTCTCACCATCTCCAACAGAGAATCAGCGCGTCGGGAGAGATCTTCCTCACTTTTTTCTTTCGCCTCTCTCTCCTCGAACAACTCATTGGCGATGTTCATCGAAGCCAGCAGAACGACCTTTATCGGATCGTTCGACTGGCGTGAGACCTTGTGAATTTGAGAATCTACATACTCGGCCAGTTGCAACGTGTATTCCGAGTTGGCCGCACTTCTCAGGTTCAAGGAATGACCAAAAATCTCCACCACGAATTTATTCTCCCCGGCCATAAGCTGTCTCCTTATGCCGCCATAATGCATATCTTGCGACGAACTACTCGATGTGCGTCAGAATCTTCTCCACGCGCTCTCGAATCTCGGTCTGCTCTTTTTGAAGCCGCGCGTTTTCCGCCTGGCATTTCGCCAAATCGTCGGCCTGGGCGCGCACGGATTCCGAATCGGCGCGGGCCTCCTCTCTCAGCCTCTGGAGTTGCGACTCCAATTCCGCCCGGGAGCGCCTGAGGGAATTGCGTTCTTCCAAAAGATTCGAGAGCGCGGTTTCGAGCGCGTTTAATTTATCAATGACCATTCGGACACTCTTTCCACGGGCGCAAGACGTGAGGATGCGTTTCACGGTGCATGGAAATAATTCTAGGTTCGCAAATAAGCGGTGTCAAGGAAACCATCACGAGCGAAGACGCGCGCCCAGACGCGCGCCCAACGCCCCGACGATTCTATTGAAGGCTTCGCCAACCTGCTCATCGGTGAGGGTCGCCTCCAGGTTTCGGAACACCAGCGAATACGCCAGGCTCTTCTCCCCCGAAGCCTTCAAGGCGGGGTCCTGATAGACGTCGAACAGATCCACCGACTCCAGCCAGTCTCCACCCGACTGACGGATGATCTCCTCGATCTCCCCATTGGTCCGCGCTGCATCGACCACCACTGCCAGATCGCGCAGCGAAGCCGGGAACCTCGGCAGGGGCGTCAGTCGGCGGGCAGCAGAGTCGATCTCGGCCAAAGCGGCGAGGTTGATTTCGAAAGCGGCTACGCCCGCTTCGATATCCCGGACGCCCAGCGCTTCGGGCGCCACCAAACCGACGTGGCCGAGCGCCGCCTCGCCGGCCACAAGCCTCGAAACCGCCGACGGCTCCCAACCCGGAGCGGCGCCGAGTGGCTCGAACAGGAGGTTCTCCAGCCCCAATGATTCCAGGAAGCGCTCAAGTACCCCTTTGAGTTCCGACAAAGCTCCAGGAAGCGAGACGCCATCCTGAGACGCCGCGTTCCCGACAACGACACCGGCCAAGCGCAACACCTGATCCGGCAAGGCTTCTCCATCCACGGGATGAAACGAGCGTCCCAACTCGAACAGGCGAATCTCGCTCACCCCCCGGCTCAGGTTGTGCGCCACGTTCGCCAGCAAACCGGCGAGCAGCGTGGTTCTGAGCACGTCCATCTCACCGCTCAGGGGATTGCGCAGCGCCACCATCTGCTCGTCAAGCCATCCCATGCTCCGCAGAGCCTCCCTGCTCACGAAGCTGTAGTTGATCGCCTCGCTGAGTCCGCCGGCCACCATGATCCGGCGCGCCTGAAGCTCCAGGGAACGGGTGCGCGTCGGCCTTGCAGCGGGGTTTCCCGAAGCCGGCAGGGTGGCGGGAATGTTCTCGTAACCCACCCTTCTGCCCACCTCTTCGATGAGGTCGACTTCGCGTTCGATGTCGGGCCGGAAGGTGGGGACCTCGACGCTGAAAACGCCGTCTTCTTTTTCGTTCACGAGAAGCCCCAAAGATTCGAGGCTCTCCCTCACCCGGGGGGCGTCCAGGGATACGCCGAGCAGACTCGATGCGCGCGCTACCCGAATCGGCACCTGTTTCGGCGCGATGGGCGCCGGATGTGCGTCCACCGCACCTTGGGCGACCGCCCCGCCCGCCGTCCGGCGGATGAGTTCGGCAGCCAGATCCGCCGCGCGAACGGTGCCCGAGGGGTCCACCCCCCGTTCGAAGCGATAGGACGCCTCTGTGGACATGCCCAGCCGCCTGCGCGTGCGCCGGATGGTCTGGGGCGTGAAATAGGCGCTCTCCAGCAGGATGTCGCAGGTGTCGTCGCCCACCTCGGAGTAGAGACCCCCCATTACGCCGCCGATGGCGACGGGTTTTTCACCGTCGCAAATCATGAGGTCCTCATCGTCCATCTCGCGCTGCTGGCCGTCGAGCGTGGTGAAGGGCCCGTCGCTCCCGGCCCACCTTCTCACGATGATCTTGTGCTCGGCGAGGCGGTGTAAGTCGAACGCGTGGAGCGGCTGGCCGAGTGAGAGCATCACATAGTTCGTCACGTCGACCACGTTGTTGATCGGCCGCATCCCCGCCGCCCTCAGGCGCCGCGCCATCCAGCCGGGCGAGGAGCCGATTTCGACCCCCTGGATGATACGGGCGGCATAGCGCGGGCATTTGTCCGGGTCCCAAATCTCCACCGCGCAGACAGAAGCCGCGGACGTGTCCGGATTCTCTTGCACGGAAATCTCGGGCGCTCTGAGCGAGGTTCCCAGAAGGGCCGCCGCCTCGCGCGCCACGCCCAGGACGGAGAGGCAATCCGCGCGGTTCGGCGTAATCGAGATGTCGAAAATCACATCGTTCAGCCCCAAAAGCTCCGCCGCGTCGCTTCCGACGGCGGGCGCGCCCGAGAGCACCATGATGCCGCTATGGTCGGTCCCCAAACCGAGTTCGCGCTCCGAGCAGATCATCCCTTCGCTCCGCTCCCCGCGAATTTGTGCGACTTCGACCTTCATTCCCCCCGGCATTCGCACCCCGGGTTTTGCCAGGACGACGCGCCGCCCCGCCGCGACGTTGGGCGCGCCACAGACCACAGAGCGCTCTCCCGCGCCGTCGGCCACGCGGCAGATTTTCAGCCTGTCCGCATTGGGATGGGCCTCCACGGACAAGACCTCGGCCACCACCAGCCCGTCGAGCGCCGCCTCGGGACGCTCGAGCGCCTCGACTTCCAGACCCGCGAGCAGAAGCCCGTTCGCGAGGCGTTCGGGCAATTCGGCGTCTTCCAGGTCCAGGTCGATAAAATCGGCGAGCCACTCCAGGCTAATCCGCATCGGGGTTCCTCATCGCGTTTCTAATGCTTCCATTCAAAATTGCCGCAGCATTCTCAAGTCGTTTTCAAAGAAAAGACGGATGTCGTTGATGCCGTAACGCAGCATGGTGATGCGCTCCACGCCCAGACCCCAGGCGAATCCGGTCCATCGCTCGGGGTCATACCCCACCGCCTCGAAGACGGCCGGGTCCACCATGCCTGCGCCCAAAACCTCCATCCACTCCCCGCCGGCCACGTAATCGCTGGCGATGTCCACCTCGACGCTCGGCTCGGTGAACGGAAAGAAGCTGGGCCTCAGCCGCACGCGGTACTCGGGCCCGAAGATTTCGCGCACGAAGGCCTCGAGCGTTCCCTTGAGGTCGGCGAAAGTCACGCCCTCATCCACATAGAGACCCTCGATCTGGTGGAACATGGGCGAATGGGTGACGTCCGCGTCGCAGCGGAACACCTTGCCGGGGGCGATGACCTTGACGGGTGGCGGCTGGTTCTCCATCACCCGGATCTGCACGGGCGAAGTGTGCGTGCGCAAAAGAGCGTCGCCGGCGAGATAAAACGTATCCTGCATGTCGCGCGCGGGATGGTCTTTGGGGATGTTCAGGGCCTCGAAATTGTAATAATCGAGTTCCGCCTCGGGGCCTTCGGCCACGGAATAGCCCAGGCGCGTGAGCACCTCGATCAAATCCTCCATCGTCTGCACGAGCGGATGCTCGTGGCCGATGAGCGGGGCGCGGCCGGGAATGGTGAGGTCGAGCAGTGTGCGTGATGTTTCGGCGGCATCTCCGGCGGCGAGAATCTCACCCGCCCTTTGCTCGATAATCCCGCTCAACGCGCCGCCCTCTTCCCTGCCTCTCAGGCGCTCGCCGAGGGCGCGGTGCGCTTCGATTATCTTGTCCCTGTCATCTTCCTTGATGGCCGAAACGCTCGCCTCGATGTAGGCGCGAACCGAGTTGGCCAGCGGGCCGACGATGCGTTTCTCGTCGGCGGACAGATCCTTGAGGCCCCGCATCACATCGTTGAGCTCACCGCCCTTGCGGCCCAGGTAGCGAATGCGCACTCCCTCGGCCGCGCCTGAGTCGCGCGCGGCCCAGGCGTCCGACAGCGCGCTTGCGGATTCACGGATAATGCCGACAAGCAGGTCTTCACTCATGCTCGTTCCTCAACTCCAACGAACGGGGGCCGCACAAAAAAGGCCCCACCCGGCAGGGTGGAGCCTGAAGCACCTTTTCTCGCCCGGCTCTACGCGGCCTGCGCCTTGGCGATTTCCACGAGTTTGCCGAAAGCCTGGGGGTCCTCAATCGCCAATTCGGCCAGAATCTTGCGGTTCACTTCCACGCCCGCCTGGCCCAGCCCCCAGATGAAGCGGCTGTAATTGAGGCCATGCAGCCGGGCCGCCGCATTGATGCGAACGTTCCAAAGACGCCTGAACTCGCGCTTGCGCACCCGGCGATCACGATAGGCATAGGCGCGTGCGCGATGCACGGTCTCCCGCGCGGAGCGGAACCGCTTCGAGCGCGCGCCGCGATAGCCCTTCGCTTCCTTGAGAAGCCTGCGATGCCGTTCCCTGGCAGCCGGATTTCCTCTCGAACGCGGCATGATTCGGATACTCCCTCAATCGATAATTTTTTCCAGTCCCTCGGAGGCCGCCTCGAACTCTCGCCACCGACCGGGGGAATATACCCGCCCAGCCGGATGACCGCAAGCCCGAAATGATAAAAGCGGAAAAGGGGGCGCTCTACCTTCGGGAGCGCCTGATGGTGCGCCTGAGAATGATGGCCAGGAGAAGGACTGCGCCTGCAGCGTAAGGGTATTCACCTACGAATGACCCGACCCCGCCCAGAATCGACTTGATGAAGTCATTCAACTCGCCCACCGGATTGGTCATCTCTTCTCTGCTCCGGTGAAATGACGGTGCGGCCTCATAGGCTCGTCCGTCGTAAGGCCATCAGCGTTGATCGGAGAAAGCTACATATAAGGTATCAGCCGCTTGATCATCTTGGCATCCGTGGGATTCGCGATGATGCTGTGGCGGAGTTCTCTCTTTCTCTTCGTCGTCTTTTTCGTCAGGATATGACGGTGGTGGGAGCGGTTCCGCTTCACCTTGCCCGTGGCCGTTATCTTGAAACGCTTGGCCGCTCCCCGGTTCGTCTTCATCTTAGGCATCTTTTTCTATTTCTCCTTCGGATTTCCCGTCGTCCGCCCCGGCAGTCGGGCTGATTTGAACCTCCGCTTCCTTGAGCGCCTCCGCCAGGGGAGCCGTCAATTTCCCGTCGTCCACCGGAACGTCTTCGGCTTTCCTGCCGGATTTCCTCCGGGGCGTTGTATCCTTTTTGGGTGGTTTTGTCGATTTCGGCGCGATAACCATCGTCATGTTGCGGCCTTCCAGGTTGGGAAACTGCTCGACCGTGCCGATTTCGATAAGTTCGTTCGCCATGCGTTCCAGCAATTTCCGCCCCAGATCGGGGTGCGTGACCTCGCGCCCGCGAAACATGATGGTGACCTTCGCCTTGTTCCCGTCGTTCAGAAACCGCTCCGCGTGTCTTCTCTTGATCGCATAGTCATGCTCTTCAATCTTGATGCGAAGCTTGACTTCCTTCACCTCCACCACGCGCTGTTTCTTCTTGGCTTCCTGCGCCTTTTTCTGCTGCGTATATTTGTAGCGGCCCAGGTCCATGATCTTGCACACGGGCGGGTCCGCGTTGGGAGATACCTCGACGAGATCCAGATCCCTGTCCTCGGCCGCCTCCACCGCCTCCTCCACGGGGAGTACGCCGAGCTGCTGTCCATCCTCGTCAATGACCCGCACCATCGGAACGCGGATGTCCCGGTTGGCCCTGGGGCCGGTGGCCGTCGGGTGAATGTCCCGTCCTCTGAAGCGTGACGCCATATCAGACTGCCCCGGCGGTGAGTGATTTGGTGTCGATGTCGCTTCGCATTCTCTTCATAAGTTCCTCCAATGAGATGGAGCCCAAGTCGCCTTGCTCGCGAAGCCTCAGGGAAACTTCTCCCGTTTCCGCCTCGCGCGCTCCGAGGATGAGCATGTACGGTACCTTGTCTCTCTGGGCTTCCCTTATTTTATACCCAATCTTCTCGTTTCGGAAATCCCCCTCCGCCCGGAAACCGGCGGCGAGCAATTTGATCTCCACCTCGCGGCCGTAGGGGATGTGATCGTCGGTGATCGTCATGATGCGCGCCTGCTCGGGCGCAAGCCACGGCGGGAACGCGCCCGCGTAGTGTTCGATCAGCCCGCCCACGAAGCGCTCCATCGAACCCATGACGGTTCTGTGGATCATGATGACCTTGTGGCGCGCGCCGTCCGCGCCGACGTAGTTGAGATCGAAGCGCTTGGGCAGGTTGAAGTCGAACTGGATGGTCGGGCCCTGCCAGCCCCGGCCCAGGGCGTCGCGCATCTTGATGTCGATTTTCGGCCCGTAGAACGCCGCCTCGCCCTCGATGCGCTTATAGGGGATGTCCCGCTTCTCGAGCGCGCGGGTAAGCGCCGCCTCCGCCGCCTCCCAATCCTCGATCACGCCGGCGTACTTGCTGAAATCAGAACTATCGTGCACCGAGAGCTCCGTCTCGAAATCCTCGTAGCCGAACGTCTTCAGCATGAAGTGCGCCAGATCGATGACGCCCAGCACCTCGTCTTCCGCCTGTTCGGGCGTGCAGAAGATGTGCGCGTCGTCCTGGGTGAAGCCCCGCACCCGGAGCATGCCGTGCAGCGCGCCGCTTCGCTCGTAGCGGTAGAC
>WTGD01000417.1 GCA_011523725.1 Nitrospinota bacterium | reverse complement strand
GACTATGAGGCCATGCAGGTGGCGTCGCGCTTTTTGAAGATACTCGACGTGGTGTTGGGCGTACGCGAAGGAGAGCGCGCCCACTATCAGCTGCTCAGGACGTCGCTCGAAGCGCTGGAGAGGGGCGCGGGCACGGCGGGCATGGAGGAGGTCTTCCTCCTCATGCTGCTCAAGACGATGGGGCTCGGCCCGGGTCTCGACTATTGCGCGGCGTGCGAGAAAAACCCGGGGAGCGAGACGGCGCGTTTCGACGTCGCCACGGGCGAGCTTCGCTGTGCGAGGTGCCCGGAACCTCTCGCGCGGGAGATGCGCCTGCGCGCCGGCGCCGTCGCCGCGATGCGGGAGATCCTCGGCTTGACGCCCGATAAGTGCTTTTCCATCCGCTTCGCCGGGTCCCTGGGGTCTGAGATCATCGGGTGTGCGGAGGCGTTTCTGCAATATCATGGTGGAAAATACCTGCCGAAACGCTCGGGCCGCACCCCCGTTTCGCGTTGACGGAATCGCGCGGGGGCGGTATTTGTTCCCCCGTTTCGGCGATGACTATTTGATGAGGCTTCCGTGCTGAAAGAACTGATGGTCCCCATATTCGAGAACGCCTTCGAAAGCGCGCGCGCTGCGGGCGACCTGTCTTCCGAAGAGAAGCCCACCGTCGTCATCGAGACGCCGCCGAACGAGGCGTTCGGTGATTTTTCGTGCAACATCGCGATGACGCTGGCGAGAGCCGAGCGCAAGGCGCCCCTGATGATCGCGGAGCAAATCGTCAGGCACTTCGAGGCGCCGGAAGGGTTCCTGAAAGACGTCCGCATCGAAAAACCGGGCTTCATCAACCTGTATCTTGATGGGGATTACCTGTGCGCGAAGCTTACGGAGATATTGTCCGCTCCGGATGATTTTGGAAAAAACGAATCGGGAGCGGGAAAATCCGTTCACCTCGAGTTCGTGAGCGCGAACCCCACGGGGCCGCTTCACGTCGGCCACGGACGGGGCGCCGCGCTGGGCGACGTCCTGGGGCGCGTGCTGGAGGCTTCCGGCTTTCGGGTGCACCGGGAGTATTACATCAACGACGCGGGCAACCAGATAGAGACGCTGGCGAAATCGGCCTACGCGCGTTATTTGCAGGACGTGAAGGGAGAGGATGTCCCCTTTCCCGAGGACGCCTACCAGGGGGAATATATTCGCGAGATCGTCAGATCCGCGAGGTTCCGCGATGGCGTCGCTGCGCTGGAGAATGAGGAAGCGCTCCTTTCGCAAGCGGGGGTCATCGCCAGGGATTTGATCCTGGAGGACATCGAAAAATCCCTCGCCGGGTTCCGGGTCCGTTTCGATGAATGGTTCAGCGAGTCATCCTTGTTCGCCGAAAACGGCAACAGGGTGGAAGAGGCGGTCGCCGAGCTGGAAGCGAACGAAAAACTCTACGGGAAAGACGGGGCCAAATGGCTCGCGTCGAGCGCATACGGCGATGAGAAGGACCGCGTCGTCGTGCGTGACGATGGCCGCCCGACCTACCTGGCCTCCGACATCGCCTATCACCATCTCAAGTACGAGCGCGGCTTCGATCGCTACATCAACATCTGGGGGGCGGATCATCACGGGTACTTGCCGCGGGTGCGCGCGGCGATGGAGATGCTCGGCCATGACCCCGAAAAGCTCGACGTTCTCTTCGTGCAATTCGTGAGCTTGCGCCGCGGCGGCGAGGCGGTGCAGATGAGCACGCGCTCGGGCGAGTTCGAAGAATTGTCCGCCGTGGTGGATGAGGTGGGCGTGGACGCGGCCCGCTTTTTCTTCCTGATGCGGAGCGCGGACACGGCGCTGGAGTTTGATCTCGATCTGGCGAAAGAGCAAAGCAGCGAGAACCCGGTCTATTACGTGCAGTACGCCCATGCGCGCGCATGCAGTCTTTTCCGGCAGGCGGAGGAGGGGGGTGAGCCGATCGGTGGCCTCGATGCTCCGCCGCCGGGCGTACTCGTGCTGGACGAGGAGCACCAGCTCATGAAGAATCTCCTCGAATGGCCCGACGTGGTGCGTACCGCGGCGGAGAGACTCGAGCCCCACCACGTCACGTTCGGCCTCATCGCTCTCGCCAAACAATTTCATGCCTACTATAATCGCAACCGCATCCTGGGCCAGGGCGAGGAACTCACCCGCGCCCGCCTGTGCCTGGCGAAGTGCGTGCAAGTCGTCTTGAAGGGCGGCTTGGATTTGCTGGGAGTTTCCGCTCCCGAGAAGATGTAGGCGGCATCCGCCCACGAAACGAGAAGTCCATGAAGTCCCGGCAGCGAGCATCCGCAAGACGCTACAGAATCGTTTTCGGCAAAGCGCAGGCGGGCGTTTTCGCCCTCATCCTCCTCGCGCTGATGACGGCGTCCTTCAGCTTCGGCTACCTCTGGGGCGTGCGCGGCGCATCGGACGAGGTGACAAATGCGGAAGTTGTTTCTGCTCCTGAGGCGGTCAAGAAAAACAAGGGCGAAGAGGCGGAGCGCGAGCCGGTCGCCGCGCTGATTAAAAAACTCGAGGCGGAAACGGAAGCGGCGAAGAAGACTGCAGATGCCATCAAGCCGAAATTTTATCAGGACTTGCTGAAAGAG